>DATAPT010000433.1:0-5441 GCA_036265065.1 Candidatus Acidiferrales bacterium
CCAGAAATTGCCCATCCGGAGACCACGACCTCGGAACTTGGAGGTTCTCGTAGGTGCTCAGACGCTCCATCCCGCCACTCCCGTCTGCCCGTTGCCAAAAGATGTTCGCCGTTCCTCCTTCTTTGTTTGACCTGAACGCAATCCGCTTCCCGTCAGGGGTCCACGCCGGATTTAAGTTTTGAGTGCCCTCAAACGTAAATCGCGTCAAAGTGTCCCGGGCGAGATCGTAAAGCCAGATTTGATTGTCTATTTCCGCCGCGACGCGCTGGCCGTCCGGTGAAAGCACGACGTCTCGGTAAGCCTGTTCTGGGGCAGGCAAAGGCTGTTCAACGCCGCTGCGGCTGACCCACACCATTTTCCGTTGAATTGCCGGAGATCCTCCCGAAACATAGACCAACGAGCCAGTGTCGGAAATGCTGTACTGGCTTGATCCATAGGTCGACGAAAACGTAACGCCCTCGACCACCGGAACCGGTGTGCCCTTAATCTCCAGCCGCTGCGGATCGAAGGGCACGGCCATCAGAGTTGTCCCTTGCACATAGATCAGATGACCGGAGGTGGCGTAGTGGGGTTGCGTCCCGGCAAGCAAGCTGCGTCGCTCGCCCGTTGCCACCAACTGAACGATAATATGACTGTCAGATCCCAAATTTCCGCCAGCAAACAGCACAGCCTTACCGCCGGGCAAGAACTGCGGCCATGTTTGGTAGTTTTCCCCTTTTTCGAAATGACCTAGCTGCTGCGGGGCGCCTCCCGAGTCCAACACTTGCATCAGGGGCGAAACGGTTCCTGATGGGTCGAAGGCGATTGTCCCCTGGCTGCCCCAACTGGCTCCAATAGGGGTCAATGCAACCGCGAGGGTCACAGCCCCTCCCCCGTTCACGGATATCTTCTTCAACTTTCCGTCGGCGAAGAAACCGATCCATTGGCCATCGGGAGAGAAGAAAGGTTCGCTGGCGCCATCCGTGCCCGAGATCGAGCGGGCCTCCCGGCTATCCATCGGACGCAGATAAATCTGGCTGATAGGGCCTCGGAAGGCGGCGTAAGCCAGTTGCTTTCCATCCGGTGAGAGAGCCAGCGCGGGCAGGCTAGAAACCGCTAGCCGGTCGCCGGGCGGTAGATCGATGACCGTGCGAATGACAGGCTTTGGCGGCGTGGGCTTCAGATTCCAGGCGGCAAATCCAGCGATGGCCACACCGAGCAACAACATTCCCAGGGCTAAAATGAGTGCCCGAGTGCCGAGTTCGCGAATTCCTTTTGTAATCGCGATGAGCGGAGACATAAGCCGCGCGCCGAGAGTTGGCCGAACAGATGGAGGAACGACGGCAGCAGCACCGGGGGTTGCACTGGGAGTTGCTGACGAATCGAGCAGCGAGGAGATGGAAGTTGCCAGCCGCTCCACGCGCGCGCCCATCGGCGGGGGAAACGCATCCGTCCAGTGATGGCGAGCCAAATATAATTCCAGCGAGCGGCCGGGCGCCACGTCTTCCAAACGAAACGTCACGATGGGTTTGCGTTGCGAAAACGCGCGATTCACTTCGTTCTTCACATACTGCGAATCGTTCGCGCTCTTGGAAAGAATCAGCAGGAACACGCGCGAAGTTTCGATGGCGTCGAGAATTGCTTCGTCCCACACGGAACCAGCAGCCACATCGCGCGGCGCCATCCAGCATTTCAAGCCGCGCTTCTCCAGCAGGGCGCACACCTCGACGGCTACATTTGCATCGTCGCCAGCATGGCTAATGAAAACATCTCGCGGCATTTTTTCTCCCAAATGATTCTGCAGGACATGTTTCACGTGCTGCGGATAAATGCGTGTAGCACAGGCACTCTTGCCTGTGCGCTTTTGTTAACTCCGGCAAAACCCGAACAGGCATGAGTGCCTGTGCTACTAGAACCCAGGTCGCATCGAGATTTTACGCAATCTGTGAAGCTTGTTCTCCTCACACCATGAAACTGCTTGAGTCTTGAGTTTCTCTCAACCCAATACTTTTAATTGGTGAAGGTAAATACGCGTGCGGGGCCGGAAATGCTGCGTTATGATACACCCGTTTCTTTCCAACAGTTATCAATTGACAAATGCATCCATGTATTGAATACGAGCTCCGTTTTGCGGTCACCGGGCATCGCAAGATCTCCGATGAAGCGGCCGTCGCACGAGCGATCGAAGGCGTGATTGACCGGATCAATCGCCTCATCGAAAACGCGGGGGCGGCGCCGCCGTGCTGGACCATCGTTTCGCCTCTGGCGCGCGGCGCCGATCAAATTGCCGCAAAAGCTTTGATCGAACGCGCGCACGCGCGGCTCGAAGTGCTGACTCCATTTCCGCTGGAGGACTACCGCAAGGATTTTTCTTCAGGCGGCGAGCTCGCTTCGTTTGAAAATTTGCTGGCGCGCGCTTCTGTTGTTGAAGAACTTCCCTGTCGCGTTCAAGACGCGGCAATTCGCGGAGGCGGCGAAGGCACGGAGCTGGAAGAGATGCGCGACGCCGCCTATTTGCGCGCGGGCGAGCGCGTGGTGGAAGTATCCGAAATTTTGCTGGCAGTGTGGGACGGGCGCGAAGCGGCAGGAGTTGGCGGAACCGCGGAGATTGTCGAGTATGCGATTGAGCGCGACCGCGTCGTGCTGTGGATTGACGCTGAGCATCCGGAAGAGCCGCCGCGCCGGATTCACGCAGTCAACTTTCGTGACCATTCTCCGGACAAGGCTGCGATCGTCCGCACGGAAGAATTCCCACGCACGCTCGGCGGGTTGTCGCGAGGATATGGCCAGCAACTCGCGTACTTTCAGGATCAGAGACTCATTCCCGCGGATTACGAAAATGAGGAGCGGCGCACGCGGGAGCATCTATCGGAAGCGGCAGTAAAATCCGGTTTGCCCCAGGAAGCGCTCCACGGAATTTTATCCATTCTCGTGCCGCAATTTGCGCGCGCCGATTCGCTGGCGCTCCTCTATCACCGCAAGCATGCTCGGGGAGTGAGCGGCATTTTGTATCTTGCGGCGCTCGCCGTCACCATCGCTGTGGGACAGGTATTGTTTTTCCCGGAGCAGCATTGGCTGATCGTCTTCGAAGTGCTGGCGATGCTCGCCATACTGGTTTTGTGGATGTCGGCTGGATCGAGCGGCTGGCACGAAAAATGGCTGCACGCGCGGTACATCGCCGAACAGCTGCGCATCGCTACATTCACCACGCTTCTTGAACCTGAATCGCACAAAGAAAAAAGCGATCCGCTGCCCTTCTATCGAGGACCGCAGCAGTGGTTGACGCAAACGGTGAAGGCAATTGTCACCGCTGCCGGACAAACGGTTCCCGCGTTGCCTCTTGGCTCGCTGAAACAATTCCTGGTAAGCGCATGGCTCGAAGATCAGCAAAAATTCCACGCGCGCAGCGCGAAACGAAAAGAGAGAAGCGCGCACCGGCGGCACCAGATCGGATTCGCTCTTTTCGGCACAACTCTGCTAATGGCCGTCCTACACTTCTCAGGCGTGGGCCACTTTCCAGAAGTTGAGCGTACTCCCTACATGAATATTGGCGTTTGGATTACGTTTCTCGCGCTGGTGCTTCCCGCTTGGGCGGGCGCAGTGCACGCCGTAACTTCGCAACTGGAATTGGAACGCATCGCCGAGCGGTCGCACCGAATGTCGGTGGCCCTGGAATGGCTCGCGCACCGCGCGACGCGCGCCACCACGCTCGGAGAATTAGCAGAAACCGTAAATGAGACCGCCGAGCTGATGATGGTGGAAAATCACGAGTGGTGGGTCTTGCTCAGTTTCCAGGGCGCGCGCCTGCACGTCTGATGTCGAGGAGATCCTGCTCTTTTCAGAAAACGGGGCATGCTGTACGAAGCCCGCAGAAATAAATACTCCGGTTAGACAGGGTTAATTTGAATTGCCAAAAGAGTGGCTATCCCTTGGCGGCTTTCACAATTTCCGGTGGAAATACGAGTCCCAACCGGTGCGCCGCGTCATCATTGAGAACAATCTTTTTTACGGCGACTTCCTCAAACGGAATGTCGCGTGGACTTTCGCCGCGAAGAACCCGCGCAGCCAGAACGCCGCCCGCATGGCCCGCTTCGTACCATCCGAGACCTACGCTGGCCACTGCGCCTCGCATAGTGAATTCAGGGTCATTAATAATCAAGGGAAGCTTCGCATCGCGGGAGGCTTTGACGATTCCGTCGAAGCCCTGAAGCGCGGTGTTATCTCCCGTGACCCAAAGTGCTTGCACGCCGCGGTAGCACACCACTTGCGCCGCTTGAAACACTTCGCTCGTGCCTGTCGCGGTCACTTCCTCGAGCTTAATCCCTCGCTTCTTGAAAGACTCGCGGGCCACGCTGATTACCTTCACCGAGTTGGCCTCTGAGGTGTTGTAAACGGTGCCCACGGCCTTGACGTTCGGTATCAGCTTCTGAATTAGGTCAACCGTGTCATCCACCGGCGGAAACGATCCCACCCCCGTAATATTCGGAAGGTGATCGGTCATGCTTTTCCCTGCGCCTGCCGCGATCGGATCGTAACAATACGTGAAGACAACAGGGGTTTTCTTCGCAAGGTTGCAGGCGGCGGCCAGGCAAGGCGTGGTCATCGTAATGATCGCGTTGAGACCCTGGCTGTCATAATTTTGGATCAGCAATGGGATATTCGAGATTTCACCTTGCGCATGCGCGCTCAGAATCTCAAGATTGCGGCCGCGCTCAAATCCGCGGTCTTTCAGACCGTCGTACAATCCCTTCATGCACGTGTCCGCGCCTTCCTCAGGGGCAAAAAAGATCAGTCCGATTTTGAAATTGTCGCCGCCGGCATTCGAGTTTCCGCCGGATTCGGAAGGCTTCCGGCTGCAACCGGCAAGCGTAACCGCGCCCGCCACCGCCTGCATGAGCCACTGGCGTCGCGTAATATGTGGGATCGTCATGAAATGTCATCTCCGGAAATTTAATTTTTTGTTGAGCCGGCACTAACGAGCAATCCTGCCGGCTCGATACTTGCGTGTCGCTACTTTCCTCGCGCAGCCCGTGGCACGCACCAAAAATGAATCCATTTGTCCTGATTGTGGGTGAGAATCGCCGCGAATTGTACCATAAGGCAATCTTTTACCCGGCGAATTGCCCTACACGTAACTCTGTTGCAGCATCTCTGCAACGGAGGCGTCCATCTGCTCGCGGCGACGTATGTCCTCGAACCGCCCTAGCAAATCCTCAGGCCGCGCACGCGCGCGTTCGCTTCCCTGCAGATCGTGCAGAATGCGCCCTCTGTGCATCATGATGATGCGGTCACCGAGGTTGACAGCCTGTTGCATTGAGTGCGTGACCATCAGCGTAGTTAATTTATCGCGTTGGATAATGTCGTGCGTCAGGCGAATCACCTGATCGGCACTCTTCGGATCCAGCGCCGCCGTATGTTCATCGAGCAAAAGTAATTCCGGTTTCAACCATGAGGCCATGAGT
>DATAPT010000434.1:0-2783 GCA_036265065.1 Candidatus Acidiferrales bacterium
CTCCGGCAGATCCTTCATGCCGAGCCGGCGTCGCAAATCGATGGCGGTTATGATTTGTCCGCGGAGATTGATCAACCCGCGCACGACGGCCGGCACGAGCGGCACACGCGTTATTTCCTGATAGCGGATGACTTCCCGCACCTGTTCCACCTGAACTCCGAATGCGTAACCATCGAGAAAAAATGTGCAGAATTGCTGGGTTGAACTCATCCATGGGCTCCTGGTGCGTCTAGACCGAAACAAGTTCCTCGACGGGAGGTTGTTCCTGCTCAAAATTAATTTGCGCGGAACGCACGATGGATGGAATGTCCAGCAGGTCGGTCACACGGCTCTGAATGACCATGGAGCCTCGGACCCCATCGCGGTGAGACGGGTTTTGGACGACTACATTTTCCTCAACGATGTCCAGAATGCGGTCCACGACGAGGCCGACTCGGCGTCCCTTTTCTGAATAGACGACCACCTGCAGGGCATCGTTTGCGTTGGGTTCTTTCTCTTCCGCGCTGATTTGGAGGATTTCAGACACGCGCACGAGAGGCATGATCTCGCCGCGGTATTGCGTCACATCCTGAAAACCCGAATGCTCGATTGCCGCTGCGGAAAAGACCTCAAGGCGAGCAACCAATGCAAGAGGGATCGCCATGCGGCCATGCTGGCCAACTTGTATGAGCAAAAGCGCCTGCCGATTTCCTTTGTCCTTATCCATTTCGGCGGCTTCCTCGTGGCTGGAGACGTTGCGGCTTCTGACTTCGGAGACGATGTTCGTCTGTTGAGCGAGTCCGAGCACGTCAATAATCAGCGCCACACGGCCGTCGCCCATGATGGTCGCGCCGGCAAAAATTTTGACGCCTTTCAGTTTCTTGCCAAGCGGTTTGACGACAATTTCTTCGGTGTCGATGATCTCGTCCACCACCAGGCCGAACTGGCGATCGTCGGCCTGCAACACGACAATCGTTGCGGCGGAGCCAAGCAGGGCGGCGGATTCTGGAGTGCGTTCGAGGCGCAGCGCCTGGTCAAGATAAACGAGCGGCAAGAGCCGTCCGCGCAACCGGTACACGGGAACGCCATGCACGAATTCAATTTTGGGGTTCGCCGCGTCCGCTTCGATTCTTACGAGTTCGCACAGGCTGACTTGAGGAATCGCAAAGCGCTCTCCGGCGCACACCACGACCAAAGCGGGGACGATGGCCAGTGTCAGAGGAATTTTAATTTTAATTGTGGTTCCCGATCCCATGGCGCTGTGAATATCCACGGAGCCGTTCACGCGATCAATGTTGGTCTTGACCACGTCCATGCCAACGCCGCGCCCGGAAAGATTGGTTACTTTTTCCGCGGTGGAAAAGCCGGGAAGAAAAATCAGGTTGAGCAGTTCGCGTTCGCTCATGACCGCCGCTTGCTGCGGAGTAATGAGGCCGCGCTCGAGCGCCTTGTTCTTGACGCGCGACGTGTCGATGCCCGCTCCGTCGTCCGCGATTTCGATCACCACCTGGCCGCCCTCATGGCAGGCCCGCAACTTCAAATGTCCCTCGGCACGCTTGCCTCGGGCAATACGCAACTCCGGCGTTTCAATGCCGTGATCCACCGAATTACGCACAATATGAGTCAACGGATCTTTGATGGCTTCGAGGAGGCTCTTGTCGAGTTCCGTGTCTTTGCCCGTCATCTCGATCGACACCTGCTTGCCGCAGCCCATGGCGACGTCGCGCACGACGCGCGGAAACTTGTCGAAAATGGTGCTGATCGGTTGCATGCGCGTCTTCATCACCTCTTCCTGCAATTCGCTGGTGAGAAGATTCAACTGCTGCGCCGGGCTGACCAAGTTGGGATCGGTTTGCCGCGCGGAAAACTGCGTGATCTGATTTCGCGTCAGCACCAGCTCTCCGACCAGATTCATCAAACGATCGAGTAAATGCACATCCACGCGAATCGTTTCCCCCGGGACGTTCGAAGACTTCATTTCTTCGGGAGGATGCGGAGTAGCCGAGGCTTCCTCTGGCGCAGGAGTGGGAACAGACGGCGATTCGAGGTGGGGAATTGGCGCCGATTGTTTTTGGGCCGCATCGGGCGGAACCGCAGCGGATTTGGCAAGTATTTCCTGCATGAAATCCGCCTGATTTTGAATGGAAATTCCATCAGGCAACGGGGAAGCAGGACTTACATTTGGCGGAGGCGCCTGACTGTGTTCTTGGAGTTTGTTTAAAGTTTCAATCAGCTCCGGGTAACTTTCATTTCCGTCCTGGCCGGTTTTTTGAATCTCCGCCAGCATGTTGCGGATGGCATCCACCATTGCGAGGAGGCCGGTCGTGAATTCCGGCGTCAGGGAAAGCTTTCCCTCGCGAAGGCGCGACAACAGGCTCTCGCCCACATGAGCGACTTTTTCCAGCTTGCTGAATCCGAGGAAACCACAGCTTCCTTTGATGGTGTGAATCGTGCGGAAAATGCTCGACAAGAGTTCCTGGGATGACGGATCGGTTTCAAGCTTCACCAGTTCGCTGTCAAGCCGGTCCAGATTTTCGTTGCTCTCGACCAGGAAATCGTTAATCAGATCGTCCATTGCACCACCCTAGTTGCGGTCAGCCAGTTCAAAAAAACAATCCGCGTCGCGCGGCAATATCTTCAGCACCTTCGCAAGGCTGCTTGCGATTTTTAATAGTTATGTGTGAAACGCAGGTTCGCAGTTCTCTCATGCAGTTCATCGTCCATTCTTTCCATTCGCTTTAACCGGATTTCCAAACCGAATCGCGTTCCATTTGCCTGGATTTGCAGAAATTTGTGGCAGGCAG
>DATAPT010000435.1:0-10814 GCA_036265065.1 Candidatus Acidiferrales bacterium
AGCCTATGCCGCAAAAAACCTTTTCTTCGAATCTTTAATTGGCGGCCAATCCGTCTTGTGTTCTACTTTTCCTACTGTCGAAGCTGCAATACGTTGCGTGATTTTTCCGGAGTCCAGTGATAATGAACACACCTATTTCCGAAAATGTTATGAACTCCATACCTAAGGCGGAGCTACACATCCACCTGGAAGGCTCCATCGAACCTGCTACTCTCGTCGAACTGGCGGCGCGACACGGTGTCGCTCTCACGCCGGAAGAGACCGCGCCTCGCTATGCGCCGGGCGATTTCGATCAATTTATTCAAAATTTTATCTGGATCACTTCTTTCCTGCGCACGCCTGAGGATTACGCGCTGATCGCGCAGCGTTATGCCGAATCCATGCGGCGACAGAATGTTTTGTACGCGGAAGTTACTTTGTCCATCGGCGTGATGTTTCGCCGCAATCAGGATCCCGCGGAGAATTTTGCCGCGCTGCGCGATGCCGCCGCGAAAATTCCGGGCGTAAAATTGAAATATATTTTCGACGCAGTGCGCCAGTGGGGCGCCGCGGCCGCCATGGAAGTCGCGCGAATCGCCACTGAATTGCGTTCGCCGGATATTGTCGCCTACGGAATCGGGGGCGACGAGCTTGGCCTTCCCACCCAAGACCTGAAACCTATCTACGATTACGTCGCCAGCCAGGGCATGCACCGGCTCATTCATGCGGGAGAAATTGGCGGGCCGGATATGGTCCGCGAATCCGTGGAAATGCTGGGCGTAGATCGCATTGACCACGGTATTTCGATTATGCGCGACGAACGCACCATGGACTTCATCGGCGAGAGAAACATTCCGCTCGATGTCTGCCCTACCAGCAATCTGCGCACCGGAGCTCTGGCCCGGCAGCTCAAACAGCCAACCGCGTCCTACGACCAACACCCGCTGCCGCTATTTATCCGTCGAGGGCTTCCCGTAACGCTTTCGAGCGATGACCCAGCCATGTTTGAAACCACCGTAACGGACGAATATTTGCACGCGCAAAACATGGGCCTCACTCCCGGCGAAATTGTCCAACTGGCCGAAGCCAGCTTCCTACGCTCCTTCCTCCCGGCAGAAGAAAAACAATCCATGCTCGATAAATTTCATGCCACCGTTGCGGGCCTGAGCTTGGTATAATTCCAGGCATGAAAGCAAACGTATGGGTAATGCCGAAACGCACAGTGCTCGATCCGCAAGGTCAAGCAATCCAACATGCCCTTTCTTCTCTTGGGTTTAGCGAGGTTCAAGACGTCCGCCAGGGCAAGTTCTTCGTGCTCGATTTAAGCGGCGTGGCGCGAGAGGCCGCCGAAAAACAGGTCGAGCGCATGGCCAAGGAAATCCTGGCCAATCCGGTGATTGAGGAATTTCGCTACGAAATCGTGGAATAACCCCTTTATTCGTGCGAACCATCTCACACCGCCAAAAAACTACAGGTTGTTCGCTTCAGGAAACACATGCCTTCACTTACGTAAATACGCAATTCTCTTGTGCTACTCTTTTTTATGCGGGCATCCTCGTTTTTTTGCCCAGCTAAATCTGCGGAGATGACTCTGTGTGTGGAATCGTCGGATACATCGGCTCTAAAAAAGTTGTTCCCCTGATTCTGGATGGACTGCGGCGCCTCGAATATCGAGGCTACGACTCTGCAGGCATCGCCGTTGTCGACACGGAGGGCAAAGTCCAGATCCGCCGTGCTCCCGGCAAGCTGCACAATTTGGAAGAAGTGATTCGCCAGTCGCCGATCGATGGAGCCTATGGCATCGGTCACACGCGCTGGGCCACGCATGGCCGCCCCACGGAAGAAAACGCGCATCCTCACCGCGACTGCACCGGGAATATCGTCGTCGTCCACAACGGAATTGTCGAAAATTATGTGGACCTGAAGCGCGAACTCGAAAAAGAAGGCCACAAGTTCGTTACCGAAACCGACACTGAAATTATTGCTCACCTCGTCGAGCGCTACATGAAAGATGGCGGCCCGCTCGAGGATGCTGTGCGCAAAACCGTGCGGCAACTCACTGGCGTTTATTCCATTGCCATACTGTCGGCCACGGACCCGAATAAAATTATCGCCGCGCGCACTGGTCCCCCTTCGGTGATCGGGCTGGGACAAAATGAATTTTTCGTCGCCTCGGATATTCCGGCGATCCTCGCGCACACGCGCGACATGTTTTTCCTGGCGGATGGCGACATCGCCGTGCTGACTCCGGGCGGCGTGCGCGTCATGGACCTGGACGGCAACACGATTGAGCGCGCCGTGCAACACATCACCTGGGACCCGATCATGGCGGAAAAGGGCGGGTTCAAGCATTTCATGCAGAAGGAGATCTTCGAGCAGCCGCGTGCTGTCCGCGACACTCTGCTCGCCAGCGTGGCGCTCGATTCGGGCAAAGTTTTTCTCGATAAGATGGACATCCAGGAGAGCGAGTTCCGCGAATTCACGAAAGTAAAAATCGTGGCCTGCGGCACAAGCTGGCACGCCGGGCAGACTGGCAAGTTCATGATCGAGAAGCTTGCGAAAATTCCTGTTGAGGTCGATTACGGCAGCGAATTCCGCTATCGCGATCCGATCGTCGATTCCAAAACGCTTACCATCTGCATCAGCCAGTCCGGCGAAACCGCGGATACGCTTGCCGCGCAGCGCGAAGCCAAGCAAAAAGGCTCGAAAACGCTGGCGATTTGCAATGTCTACGGCTCGATGATCACGCGCGAAGCCGCCGGGACAATTTTGACACACGCGGGACCGGAAATCGGTGTCGCCTCCACAAAAGCATTTACCGGGCAATTGACTGCGCTCCTCCTACTGGCGATGTACCTCGGCCAGGTGCGCGGCACGCTGACGGAAGATTGCGAAAAACTTTTGTTGCAGGAACTCATGCGAGTTCCGCACAAAATGGAAACCGTGCTGCAAGGGGACGAAACGGGAATTTACGAAAGCTTGGCGCGCACTTTCTTCCGCCACACCAATTTCCTTTACCTGGGGCGCGGCGTGCACTTCCCTATCGCCCTTGAGGGCGCATTAAAACTGAAGGAAATTTCCTACATTCACGCGGAAGGATATCCGGCGGGCGAAATGAAGCACGGCCCGAATGCGCTCATCGACGAAAATCTTCCAGTGGTGATGCTGGCCACGCGCGATGAAAACGATCCGGAATCCATGACTCGCTACGAAAAGAGCGTCTCCAACATCAAGGAAGTGAAGGCGCGAGACGGTATCGTCATCTCCATCGTGTCCGAAAACGATCATCTCGCTCGCGAAGCTTCCGACTACGTGATCGTCGTGCCGCCCACAATAGAATTGTTCGCACCATTGCTCGAAGTCATTCCCTTGCAACTCTTGGCCTATCACATCGCCGTCCGCCGTGGCTGCGATGTTGACCAGCCGCGCAACCTGGCCAAATCCGTAACAGTTGAGTAGATTTAAGTAGCATAGGCTTCAGCCTGTGAGGCTTTGGCTTTATTGTAGCCTGCCTCTTCAGAGGCGGGCTACAGCAGAGGATCAAAACCCCAGGCTTAAGCTGTGCTACTTTCCGTTTCTATCCAGCGCCGCTGATCGCGTAAGATGTAGCAGCCGTGAAACGCTATCTCCTTGCATGCCTCGCTATCCAATTTCTTTTTTTCGCCACGGTTGCGGTGCGCGCGCAAGCGCCGCCCGCCAATCCGGCGCCCAGTTCCACAATTAATTCGATCAAAGTAACGGGCTTGCAGAAATTTCCGCAGGACCAAGTCAGTTCGGCGAGTGGATTGAAAAAGGGCGATGTGGTCACGGCCGCGCAGATTCAGGACGCTACAAACACGCTTGCCGCGCTTGGAATATTCTCGACGGTAAATTACCGCTTCACATCCAAGGGCACGGCGATCGATCTGGAATTTCAGGTCACGGAAGCTCCCGCTTATCCAATATCCTTTGACAATTTTCCGTGGTTCACGAGCGCTGAAATCGGCGATGCCATCCGCAGCCAGGTTGGCATGTTTACGGGCGAGGTTCCCGACAGCGGGACATTGATCGACCAGATGACAGCTGCGATCGAAAATTTACTGGCTTCGAAAAAAATAAATGGGAGCGTCGCACACCAACTCGTCGCGGTGCCTGTGGGCGACGGTACGGAAATGCAGTTTCGCGTCGAGGGCGTTCCTCTGCGCGTTCAATCGCTGAAGATTGACGATCCGATTGCCGCGGGCTCCGAGCGCCTGAAAGATCGCGTCTCCGATATTAAAGGCCAGCCCTATTCCCTTTTCGCCCTGGAACTTTTCGAGTATGAGCAGGTTCGCCCGCTCTATTTTTCCAAGGGTTTTCTTCGCGCGCAAATCGGTCCGCCGCAAGCGCAACTGGTTCCGGACATGAACGATCCCAAAGTAAGCGCCGTGGATATCACTTTGCCCGTGCACCAGGGCGCGGCCTACACGTGGAAAGGCGTTTCGTGGCAAGGCAATCTGGCTCAGCTTTCATCCTCATTGGACAGCACTGTGAACCTGAAGCCCGGGGACATGGCGGACGGCATAAAAATCGAAAACATCTGGCGGAACATTACATTTGAATACATGAGCCGCGGCTATCTGGACATGAAGCTGGATGCGGAGCCGCAGATGGATGACGCCACACATCAGGTTTTTTATCGCGTGAACATCAAGGAAGGACCGCAGTACCGCATGGGCCAATTGATCATTACCGGATTATCGTTGGATGCGGAAAAAAGGCTGCGCCAGGTGTGGCAGATCGCGCCCGGACAGATTTTTGACAACAATTATTACGAATCGCACATGACAATTTTTGCAAAACCCAGCCGCGAAATTTTTGGCGACATGCCAGTCCATTACAACGAATTCGGCCACCTTCTTCGCCCGGACACAGGCCGCCACGTCGTGGACGTGCTCCTCGATTTCAAATAAGGCTCCCTAGCGACCATCCCCTAAAATCAGAAATCTCAGTTGACGCCTGTTTTAAGCTTTTTGTAGCGCTCGCCTTCAGGCGAGCACTGCGGCCAGCCTCGGAATGCCCGCCTGAAGGCGGGCGCTACAAAAGGCAAATGCGTTTTTCCGTGCAAGCTTTCAAATTCGAGTTACAATCCCCGCCTATGCGATACCCGACTCGCTTGCTTCTTTGTTTCCTCGCCTTTAGCCTCGCGGGAGTGGCCCGCGCGCAACAATCTTCGCCAAGCGCGCCTCCGGCAAAAACGCCGGCAAAAAAATCGTCGCCTTCCACGCCGTCCGCTCCAAAGCCCAAAGCTGACAGCGCCCCTGCGGAGCCGCCGGACTCCCCACCAGATCAGGATGCCGAGTTGCAAATTCTTGTGCGTCAGGCTGGAAACGACCCCGCCGTCCTGGTCAAAAATTTGGAATCGTATCTTTCGCGCTATCCGGATTCTCCGCGCCGCGGGGCGATCTATCGCGCGCTTACCGAATCGGAAATGAGCCTGCACAATCAACAGGCCGCGCTCGATTACGCGGAAAAAGTGATCGCCATTCAGCCGGAAGACAGCCAGTCTGTGTATCTCGCCGTAACCCTGCTGGAAAAAATGCCCGGTGACGCGAACCAGCTGAAAGCCATCGACTACGATACGCGCCTGATCGACCGAGTTTCAAAAGCCGATCCGGATTCGCGCCCGCAGCAAATGACTCTGGAAGATTGGCAAACCGGCCGCAATAAGTTTCTGGTGGACCTGTATGTACTGCGGGGCCGAGTGCAACACCACTTGCACAAAAATGATGACGCGGTAAAAGATCTCAGCACAGGTTTCCGCATGATGCCAAACGCGGAAGCCGCATTAACGCTGGGCGAAATCGCGGAAGAAGAAAAACACTCGGACGAAGCCATCCGCGAATACGCCACGGCATTCATGCTGGCCGGCCAGGAGCAAGCTGACCCGTCCAGCCCGGCCATGGATCGCGAAATGCTCCGGCTGCGAATGGGTAACCTCTGGCACTACTCGCATCCATCGTCCGCGGGCTTGGGCGACATCCTGCTGTCGGCTTACGATCGCAGCCACGAGGCCCTTAAGGCGGACAAGGCTGACGCTCCCGTTTACAACAAAGACGTGAACGATCCGCTGCAATTCAGCCTGCGCCACGTCGACGGCAGCGGCCCCGTAAAACTTTCCGAGTCGCACGGAAAAGTAGTGGTCCTGAATTTCTGGACCACCTGGTGCGTGTATTGCAATGCAATGGAAACGATGCTGGCCGATGTGCGCGCAAAAATTGCGGGCCGCGATGATGTGGTTTTTGTTGCAGTGAATTCTGACGATGATGAATCTTTAGTCGCTTCCTACTTACTGCAGCAAAAACTTGGCGGCACCGCGGTTTTCGCCGATGGCGTCAATCAGGCGTTGCATGTTGAATCGATTCCCACAGTCCTGGTGCTCGATAAATCAGGAAAAATCGCCTACCGCACGCAGGGCTTCGCGCCTGATGGTTTTACCGATCTGGTGATCGCCGCCATCACAAAAGCTGCCACAGCAGCGCCTTGAGTAGCGCGGGCTTCAGCCTGCGGGGTTTAGACCTTGCAAATACTAACCCCGCACAGGCTGAAGCCTATGCCACATAAACCAAGCATCCGTAAATCGAAGTAACTACTTATGGTTGGTGGGAGATTTCTCTGACAAAACATCACGCGCCGCAATAATTGTATTCACGTGTATTTGCACTGTATCGGCGACGCGACGCGCGTATCCGCCGGCCAGGGTTGACGCCACGGGAATTCCGCGCCGCCGCGCATGCTCGAACACCAGCTTATCGCGTTGCTGCAAACCTTCGAGCGTGAGCGCCAATCCGCCAAGCTGATCTTCACGAAACGGGTCCGCGCCGCCAACGTAAAAAATCAAATCCGGCGTCATCTTCTTGAACGAGTGCAGAAGTCCTTCCTCCAGCGCGTCCAGATATTCGTGATCACGCGTCGCGTCCGCCAGCCCAATATCCTCGTCCGAGGGCGGCTTCGGCTCCGGATAATTATTTTGTTGATGGATGGAAAGTGTAAAAACGGTGGGATCTTCCATGAAAATCGCCGCCGTGCCGTTTCCGTGATGGACGTCCGTATCCACGGTCATCGCCGTCCGTATCTTCCCTGCTGCTTGCAGCGAGCGGATGGCGACGGCCACGTCATGTACCATGCAAAAGCCCTCGCCGTGCCCTGGATACGCGTGGTGGAATCCTCCGCCGAGGTTGGCCGCAAATCCATCTTCGATAGCTTTGTGCCCGGCGAGGGTTGATCCTCCCGCCGCGAGCCAAAACCCATTGCGCGTCAGCTCCGTCAGTGGGATTTCCAGTTTCATCCGTTCGCTCAGGGTGAGCGAATCCGTGAGCAGCTTATTCACGTAAGCTTGCGTGTGGACACGCAAGATGTCTTCGTTCGGCGCGGCCTCCGGCTTTAGAAAATCGCTGGCCTCGGCGATTCCTTCCGCGAGCAGCGATTCCTGAATGAGCCTGAATTTTTGGGAAGGGAAAACGTGCGTGCCTAAATCCAGATCATATTGAGGGTGATAGATAAGCTTGAACGGCAGCATGGGAAAATCGGCAGCGAAAGCCGGTCGTCAGTTGTCGCGGTCGAGAATGAAATCCGGAACGGTCCTTAGCGCGCGCCCATAATCGGATGCAGCGTTGCCGTTCAGGCATGCTTTCGCGCGAGATGCGAAATCCAGGGCCGCCGCACGCGTGCGATCCAGCGCGCCTGATTTGTGAACCAGTTCGGTAATTTCTTCGGGCCGAACGCTGTCAAACCCTTTTTCATCGAGTACGGTGCGCACGAGGCGCTTCCCTGCATCGCCATCGGTCTCCAGAGCGTAGATCAACGGCAGCGTAACTTTGCCTTCTTTTAGATCGCTCAGGACGGGCTTACCCAGTTTCTCGGGGGAAGCAGTGAAATCCAGGACATCGTCGACCAGCTGGAACGCCAGCCCCATGTAATGCCCGTAATCGGCCATGGCCTGCTCGCCTGCGTCGCTCAGGTTTCCCAAGACGGCGCCTAACCGGGCGCAACCGGCAAACAGGCACGCGGTCTTGCGTGCGGCTAGTTCGACTGCATCCTGCTCGGTCAAATCCATTCGCCCGAGCTTGGCCAGCTGCACAAGCTCGCCTTCGACCATGTTTTGCGTCAGCTCGATCAGAACGTCGAGAATTTTGAAATTTCGCTCGGTGAGCGCCATCTGGAAGGACTGCATGTAGAGCCAGTCTCCTGCCAGAACACTGCGATGATTGCCCCAACGGGAATTTGCGGAAGGCCGTCCCCGTCGCGTATTCGCGCCATCAATCACGTCATCATGAATCAGCGTGGCGCTATGGATCAGCTCGACCACTGCGCCCAGGCGAATCGCACTTTCACCCCGGTACCCAGCATAACCGGCCGAAAGCAGCAACAGAGCGGGCCGGAGGCGCTTGCCTCCGCCCTCCAGCAAATAGCGCGAAATTTCCGCCACTGGTTCAATCGCTGAACCATTCTGGAGCGCAAGCTCCGCTTCGACCTTTACAAGGTCGTCGCGCACGAGATCGAATATTTCCTTCGCCGTCAGAAGTGAGATGACGCCCCTCCAGGGACTGCCTTATTCCTATTTCCGGATTCACTCAGACCAAAGAACCGCCGAAAGTTAGAAGACGTGATTTCGGCTATTTGCCCCGCTGGCAAGTTTCTCACATTCCCGATGCTCTGCGCTACTTCCGCGACATAGGCCAGCTCGTTTCTTCTGCCCCGGTGAGATTGCGGGGCCAGGAAGGGTGAATCGGTTTCCACGAGCAAACGGTCCAGCGGAATTTCCTTCGCCACTTCACGCAGATTTTGCGCCTTCGGGTATGTCACATTTCCTGCAAACGAAATCATAAAGCCCATGTCCATCCCGCGCTGCGCTTCTTCCGCTGTACCCATGAAGCAATGAAATATACCGCCCAGGCCGGAACTGCGCCAGTCTTCCTCCAGGATATTCAGGCAATCGGGCCAGGCCTCGCGACAATGAATGATGATCGGCTTCCTGGCAATGCGAGCCTGCTCAAGTTGATGACGGAAGACGTTTGCTTGCACGTCCCGCGGCGAATGGTCGTAATGGTAATCGAGGCCGATCTCTCCCCAAGCGATGAGACGCGGATTCTGAGCGATCCGTTCCAATTCGGCATAGTGCGCAGCCGTTGCCTGCTTGGCCTCGTGCGGGTGAATCCCAGCCGCCGCGTAAATCCAATCGTGCGCTTCTGCAAACGGAAGTGCCGCGCCGAGCTTTTCGATCTCAGGGCCGTTGCCGATGGCGAGGACTGTTCCTACGCCTGCGGCGAGCGCTCGATCGAGCATGGCTTCACGGTCCGCGTCAAAGTCGGATACATCTACGTGCGCGTGTGAGTCGGTCAGGTTCATGAATTTAGTAGAACAGGCTTCAGCCTGTTGATTTTGACTTTTGTAATGTCACAAAAATTGACAATGCTGCCAACAAAAAGAAAACAGGCTGAAGCCTGTCCTACTTTAGCCGTGCGCCAACGGGCACATCTTCCAGGAAGCCGGCAAGCACAGGCGCTCCATCCGGAAGTGAGGCGGCAACGATCATTCCGTTTGACTCGACGCCGCGCAGTTTTCGCGGCTGTAAATTCGTCACTACCACGACTTTGCGCCCCACGAGGTCTTCGGGTTTATAGGCCAGCGCCAATCCGGCAACGATCTGGCGGACTTCGTCGCCGATATCGACCTGCAGTTGCAATAACTTGTCGGCACCTGCGACGCGCTCGGCGGCCTTCACGAGGCCGACGCGCATTTCGACTTTGGCAAAGTCTTCGATGCCAATCTTGGACGCCGCCGGAGCAGCTGCTGCTGCCGCAGGAGGGTTCGCTGCCGAGGGCGCTGGTGTCACGGCCGGTGACGGTGCAGCCTCCGGCGCTTTGGTTGGTTCTTGTTCCATGGCTTCAATCCTCGCAATCGTTTCTGATTTATCTACGCGCGGAAAAATTCCTTCCGGCTTCCCTATCTTCGTACCGGGCTTAAGTTGGCCCCACGCGAGCTGATCGAATTGAACTTGCCCGAGTGGCTCTGTCTGGCCCAATTGATTCCAAATTTTTATTGTCGCCTGCGGGAGCACGGGGTGTGCCAAAACGGCAATCATGCGCAGGCCTTCTGCCGCTGAATACAAAACCGTTGCCAGGCGATCGCGGTCTTCCGGTTTCTCGGCAAGAGTCCAGGGCTTTTCCACTGTAAGAAATTTGTCGATGGCGGAAACCATCTCCCAAATCGCTTCGAGCGACTGCGAAAAATTGAACCGGTCATACAATTTTGTGATATTCGCCAGGGCTTCCGCCGCAAAATCGGCGGCTGCAGGGGCGTACATTTCTTTTTCCGGCGCGACCGCGGGCTTGGGAATTTCAGCTCCAAAATAACGGTCGATCATCGTAAGGGTGCGGCTGGCCAGATTGCCCAAACCGTTTGCCAGATCGCTGTTGTAGCGCGTAACCATCGCGTCATACGAGAAGCCGCCGTCCTGCCCGAATACAATTTCGCGCAGCATGTAGTAGCGCAACGGTTCGATTCCAAGCGCATTCACGATGGGACGAGGCCGCACTACGTTCCCCCGCGACTTGCTCATTTTCTGGCTGTCAAACAGCAGCCATCCATGCGCCCAAATTTGCTTGGGCAGGGGCAAATCCGCAGCCATCAGGAACGCGGGCCAGTAAACCGCATGAAAACGAATAATTTCCTTGCCCACGATGTGCAAGTCCGCAGGCCACAAGCCACGTTGGTCATATTCCGGGCCGCCCGCTGCGCTCAGATAGCCGATCAGCGCGTCAAACCACACATAGAAAACATGCGGCGCTTCTCCCGGCACGGGAATGCCCCACTTG
>DATAPT010000436.1:0-7378 GCA_036265065.1 Candidatus Acidiferrales bacterium
AGGACATTCCCAACATTACGGATGACGATGGAACGCACGTTCGCCTAGTTTGCGGAACATTCTGGGGAAAGTCAGGACCGGTCGACGGCGTCGCCGCGGACCCCATCTATCTCGACGTCTCCGTGCCGCCCGGCCATAGAAAAACTTTGCCCGTGGAAACCACTCGCCACGCTTTCGCCTATGTGTTCGCAGGCTCCGGAAAATTTTGCAACGCTTCCGAACCGCTTGCCGTGCCAACGGAAGGCGTCGGCTGGGCGGATGTAACTCCGCCAACGGCCGCCGATAATCGCTCTCTCGTGCTCTTCGATCAAGGCGACGAAGTCGCCGTGCAAGCCGGCGAAGAAGGTGTGCGCTTCCTGCTGGTTTCCGGAAAGCCGCTCGAAGAGCCGGTAGCGTGGTACGGCCCCATTGTGATGAACACGCAATCGCAGCTGCAAAAAGCCTTTCAGGAATTGCAGGAAGGCACTTTCCTGAAAAAGTAGGATAATCTTCAGAGTCTTGTGAAAACTGCAGGATCATTGTGGGTCGTGGCTTTAGCCACGACATAAGTTCTGCAAAATGAATGCGGCTTTAGCCGCTGAGGTTCCGATCTGTAGTTCTCACAATAGATCTGCACGCGACGTGACAAATTCAAAAGCAGACATGCTGAAGCCTATCCTACTAAAACCATGAGCGAAGAGGGCGATGCATGGGCGGATCGGGCGGCTGCATTATTTTTATTTCTAGGCACTTCGGCTGTTGTCATCTGGCAAAATTCGCGACTCGCCGTTCTCTGGGACCTCAGCTACATCCTTGAAAATTCCCACCGCATTTCTTTAGGTCAACTCCCGTATCGCGACTTCCCTTTCCCCTACGCGCCGGGAACTTTCTTAATCCAAGCGTTGTTGATCAAGCTCACGGGCCGAGTGTTTTTTCATCACGTGTTGTACTGCGCGCTTGTAGGCGGCCTGGCAACCGTTGTCACCTGGCGGATTCTGTTCCACGTATTGCGCGAGGCTACGCCGAGGTTTCGGCTCACGGCTTTTCTGCTTGCTCTACCGCTGACGGTTTTGGGCATTTACTGCGTTTTTCCCCATCCTTTTTACGATCCGGATTGCACTTTCATCATTTTGTTGTGCGTGCTCATTTTAATAAATCTGGAAAGAAAAACCTTTCCGCCCCTGCAAACGTTTCTCGCGGGAATACTTTTTATCGCGCCGATTTTTGTGAAGCAGAATACCGGCCTGGCCTTTGTCGCGGGCGTAAAGTGGATCACACTGATTTTCATTGTGTGCGCAATAAGGCCCAGGCAACGCGTGGCCGGCTACGTATGGCTGCTCGCAGGCATGACCGTAGGTTTCACCGCTGCGCTTCTTTTACTCCACTTCACAGTGGGCCTCGCAAATTATTGGCACTGGACCATTCAATTCGCTGCTTCGCGAAGATTGCCCGGCTTCGCCGAAATGTTTGCCCCATATAAAAATACTCTCCTGCTCCTTTGGATTGCGGCGTTTGCGGTCGGTGCATGGCTGTTCTGGGATGGCAATCGTCGCGCCAATCGAATGCTTTCCTGGCTGTCCGTCGCGCTCATGGCCGCTCCTTTCGCGTGGGCAATTATTTATTTGGTTGTGGATGACGATCCCGCCGAGCGCGCGGAGCGCCTGCTCGCCCTGTGGCCCGTGATCCTGATCGCTTCCCTTTTCGTCGCTCTTTGGAATTTGAAAAGAGGTCCAACAGTCACGCGGCTTCTGCCGTTTATTTTATTTGCAACCGTGCAGGGCGCATTTCTGTCGCAGCAGCTCTGGGGCTCCACCTACGCCCTTTGGCCACTGTTGATGATTTTGCTGGCCGCGATTCTGGCGGAACTATTCAGGCTGGGAAATAAAAACTCTTGGAAAGAAATCGAATCGCTCGCCTCGATTGCCGCTCTCTCTATGCTCATTGCCGGCGCATTTTATGTGGCAAGCCATGAGCGCCTGGATTACGTCGATCTTTCGTCCGGCGAACTCGCGCATTCGACTTTGCCACCGCTCAAAGGCCTTTCGATGCGGGGCTCCTGGCTCCCGCAATTCGAGCAACTCGTGCAATTCACGGATCGCGAAATTCCTCGTGACCAGGGACTGCTCATGATTCCGGGAGAAGATCTTTTCTACTACGCCAGCGGCAGAAGACCCCAATTCCCGGTGCTCATGTTCGATCACACCATAAATCCGTACAGTCCTGAAGAAATTCTGGAAATCAGCCGCCGGCAAAATATCTGTTGGTTGGTTCTTAAGAAGAATCTCCAACTGAACGCCGATCCCGTGGAAAACAAGAACCGCTTGCTCGATCTGTTGCGCGCCGATTTCACGCCGTTTCAAAGTCTAGCCAATTATGACGTTTACCGCAGAAGCTCGAGCGGCGCGTGCGTGGATTCTGGACCATAAATTCAAAGGCTTCAACACAGAGGACACAGAGAAAAGAGGAGAAAGGCGGAGAAGGCTGAGTGCCTGCCTCGAACTCTCAGGTTTTCTCTGTCGATTTTCTCTGTGTCCTCTGTGTTAAGGATTTGATCCGCCAATTGGCATGGGACTTTCAGGTTTCTAGCTAGAACAGGCTGCAGAAAAAGTCGGTTCGATGTGGGGTCTAGTAGCACAGGCACTCTTGCCTGTGTGGGTTTTGCTCAAGTTAAAAAGAGCGCACAGGCAGGAGTGCCTGTGCTACACGACTTTTTCCGCA
This sequence comes from Candidatus Acidiferrales bacterium, assembly GCA_036265065.1. Taxonomy (GTDB): domain Bacteria; phylum Acidobacteriota; class Terriglobia; order Acidiferrales; family UBA7541; genus Palsa-360. Next base: position 2,698 of record DATAPT010000436.1, read on the forward strand.
GCCTATAGAAACCGGAATCCCTAATCTTCGCCTTGTGTTCGCCTATGAATCGATGATATGCTTTCGCCCGCCCCCCGAAACGCCAAATTTTAGGAGAAGACCGATGTCAATCGCCCAAATGCTGTTACCCGAATTCGATCAAGAAATGGCCAACACCCGTAAAATGCTGGAACGCGTCCCAGACGGAAAATTTGAGTTTAAGCCCCACGAAAAATCCATGAGTCTGGGACACCTGGCCGCTCACACGTCCGAAATGCCATCGTACGCCACAGCGACGATGAGCACAGAGAGACTGGATTTTGGCGGCGACGAAAAGCAGTTTAAGCCCGCGACCCGAAAAGAAATTCTCGAAGCGTTTGACAAGCACGTCGCAGATGCGCGCGCGTTGATCTCCAAAGCTTCCGATGAAGACATGATGAAAATCTGGACGCTGACCTACAAAGGCCAGCAGATCTTCTCCATGCCGCGCGCTGCCGTGTTGCGCACCATGGTGCTCAGCCACCTCATTCACCACCGCGCCCAGCTCGGCGTTTACCTGCGCATGAATAACGTGGAAGTCCCCGGCATGTACGGCCCGTCGGCCGACGAAATGGCCATGTTCAACGCCAAAAGCGCCTGACGTTTTTTTGCGAGCAAGTGAAAAACGGCACTGTCCGTCCCGAGGCGCACATTCACCTAGAATGTTCTTCGTAAAAGGGACGGACAGACCGCTACAAAATCCGGATCGGTTTTCGTAGAGGCCGTCCGTTTTTTGGACGGGCGAGTTTTCTAATTGTGTATCTCAATCAGAATTGCTGCTCCCGGAAGCCCCAATCTTGCCGCCCCTAGCCGGATTCGGTATAGTTACAAAAGCCACCTAAATTCTTAGATCAACGCGCAGGAGTAGCGAATCAGCCATGCCCGCCGAACCCATTCCGTTTGCGACCGTGGAAGAAGCTTTGGAAGAAATCCGCCAGGGTCGGCAAATCGTGTTGGTAGACGACGAAGACCGCGAAAATGAGGGCGACCTCACCATGGCGGCGGACAAAATCACCCCCGACGCGGTCAACTTCATGGCCAAGCACGGGCGAGGACTGGTGTGCCTCGCGCTAACCGAAGAGCGCTGCGACGAACTGGCGCTGCCGCTGATGTCTCCCGTAAACACATCGAACTACGGCACGGCCTTTACCGAATCGATTGACGCGCGGCGCGGCACAACTACCGGTATCAGCGCCGCCGATCGAGCCATTACGATTCTCGCGGCCATTGACCCGGCATCACGCCCGACGGATCTCGCTCGACCCGGTCACATCTTCCCTTTGCGCGCGCGAAATGGCGGCGTGCTGGTGCGCGCTGGGCAAACAGAAGCTTCCGTGGACCTGGCGCGCATCGCGGGTATGACTCCCGCGGGCGTGATCTGCGAAATCATGAACGATGATGGGACCATGTCTCGCTTGCCGCAGCTTGCCGAATTTTGCCGCGAACATGGCCTCAAGCTTTTGACCGTCGCCGAATTGATTCGCTACAGGATGCGCAACGAGCGCTATGTCCGGCGCGTAGCTGAGGCCGCATTGCCAACTCGCTACGGCGATTTCCGCATGATTGTCTATGCCTCGGATGTGGATCGCGAGCAGCATATCGCTCTAGTGCGCGGAGATTTAGCTGGGGGACCGCCGCTTGTGCGCGTGCACTCGCACTGCCTTACGGGGGACGTCTTTGCCTCGACTGAATGCGATTGCCATGACCTGATCGAGCATTCGCTCGAAGCCATCGTCGGAGAAAATCGCGGTGTGTTCGTCTACCTGCACCACACGGGAAGAGGCTTTGGCATCGAGGCCGCCCCTCCGGTTGCAGGCGCCCTTCCGCGGGTGAAGTACCACTCGCGCGGGCAACTGGATATGGACCTCGCCCGGCAGCGCATGCTGCAACACGAAAGCGGCATCGGCGCGCAAATCCTGATTGATTTAGGATTAAAGAACCTGCGCGTGCTGACCAATCACCCGAAAAAAGTAGTCGCCCTGGAAGGCTACGGCCTGACGATCACAGACCAGGTCCCCCTACGAATCACATCAGCCAAAAAAACCACGCATCAGCCGCTGTAAAGTGGCATAGGCTTCAGCCTGTGCGGGTTTAGTCCTTGCAAAGCTAAAACCGCACAGGCTGAAGCCTATGCCACAAAAACCTCAACATCCAACGAACTGTCATTCCGAGCGAAGCGAGGAATCTCTCTTCGATTTATCCGTGAGATAAAAGAAACAAGGAGAGATTTTTCGCTCCGCTCGGAATGACAGAATTATTTATTGTTAGGTGTACTGCAGCCGGTGCACGGACTGCCACTTTTAGCCGGCGGAACAGTTTTCTTGGTAGGAGGAGAAACAGCAGGCGCAGCCGACACCGTAATATACTTCCGCATTGCCTCCAGCTTTTTGGTGCTTATCCCGCGCACAGCAAGCAAATCTTCCACGCGATGAAACCGCCCGCTCTTCTCCCGCAGATCAATTATTCTCTGCGCCGTCACCGCGCCGACGCCGGGCAATTCCTGCAGCTCTTTTAAATTCGCAACATTTAAATCGATGGGCTTCGACGGAGGATTTTTTTCGGCGTGTGCCGCGGTGCAAAAAATGACCAGAACCGCGGTGTAGAAAGTCAGAGCTCCAATCCTGGAAAGCTTCGCCAGCATGTAAATCTGCCTCCAGTAGGACAGGCTTCAGCCTGTCTTCTTTTAACCTATTTCCCCCATCGCGAAAATCAAAACCAGACAGGCTGAAGCCTGTCCTACTTAAATCCGATTCCCTTGCGCGTCATACACTTCGGGCGTGCCGAATTGCGCGACCTGCGATTCGATCTGCGCGCGATCGCCGACGATCACGATTTGCGAGTTCGCGGAATCGAAATATTTTCTCGCCGCGTCCAGAACATCCGCCGACGAAAGCGCCATAATCTTGTCGCGATACGTTTCCAGATAATCTTCCGGCAATTTTTCCAGTGTGGCTGTCGCCAGCTGTCCGGCAAGCCCATCCTGCGTTGCAAGACCCAGCGAAAATACTCCGGTCATGTAAACGCGCGCATCATCCAGTTCGCTCTCTCCGACTGGAGTTTCACGCATGCGATCGATCTCGTAGAAAATTTCCTTCAGCGCTGCGGCCACAACGTCATTGCGCACAGCTGCGCCAACACTGAAATACCCATGTTGCCGCAACGAATGCACACCGCTGCGAGGGCTGTACGTGTAACCCTTCTCCTCTCGAATATTCATGACGAGCCGCGAATTGAACGCGCCGCCGTAAATCGAATTCGCCAACGTCAGGCGCAGCCAGTCCGGATGTTTTCTGGTGATCGCGCGATTGCCCATGAAAATCTGCGTCTGCACCGACCCGGGCAGGTGAACAAGATAAACGCGACGCCCCGAAATTTCAGGCAACGGCGGATTCGGCGCTTGCTCCACCGGCGCGGAAGTCCACGACCCAAATATTTTTCCGATCTGCGCCAGCATTTTCTGCGGCTCAAAATCTCCCACCATCGCCAGCAGCGCATTTCCAGGGCGGTAGAATTCCCGGTAATAATTCCCCAGCTGTTCGAGACGATATTTCGTCACCTGCTCTTCGGTCGGCGAAATCGTTCCGTAAGGGTGCGAGCCGAAAAGCACGCGCCGCAATCGTTCACTCGCCAGAAAACCAGGCGTGGTGCGCTCGATGCGCAATCCCTCGATCAACTGGCGGCGCTCGCGTTCGAATTCTTCCGCGGGAAACGCGGCATGCTGAGCCAATTCCGAAACCAGTTCAAGTAAATCGTTCGAAAAGTCGACCAGGCCGCCAAAGGAAATCACGCTGGTATCGGCTCCAGCGCCCGAAGAAAGATCGGAACCCATACGGCGCAAATCTTCCTCGATCTGGCGGCTGGTGCGCTTCGTAGTGCCTGTACGGACCACCGTAGCGGTCATGTCGCCGAGTCCAGGAGCAGTCGAGACTGTGATCGCGTTGCCGCTGCGAAAGAAAAGCTCGCCCGTGAACTTGGGAATCGTGTGCGATTCGACGAGAACAATTTCGAGACCGTTCGAAAGCGTTTTGTGCACGCGCGCCGGCCAGATCACCGGGCGGGCAGGAGCAAGCTGCGGAATCGCGGAGTGTAATTCGGAACCAGGCGCCAAAGACATTAGACCGCCTCTTTCTTCGCCGGTTGGCGAATTGCGATGGAGCGGTTATGGCGTTTCAAAAGTTTCTGCGCGACGGTTTGCACGGCTTCCGGACCGACTTCCATAAATCCATCGAGGACGGTGTTCACCAGATCCGGCTCATTATCGAAAAGCGAGAAGCACGCGAGCAGGTGCATCAGCCCATATCGCGGAATCGATGGCCCGTGGCCGCCCTCCAGCATGGAAAAATAATTTGAACGGAATTTTACTTTGATCGGTTCCAGTTCGTCGGCCGTAATTCCCTTTTCTTTCATCTCGTCCAGAATTTCGTCATAAGCGGCGATCGCCTGGTCCACGGAATATTCAGGCTTGTGAAGCATCCGCGTGACCATCAGCGTCGGACCGTTGTAGTCAAACAAATCTCCTACCGGATAGTGAATGCCCCCTTCGGCGTCAACCGCGATCTGTTTCTCCAGCACCAGATTGCGATAGACGCGGCCCGCGCGCCCGCCATGCAGCGCGTGATCGAGCATTGCGGCGGCGTACCAATCCGGCGTGAGCCGGCGAGGC
>DATAPT010000437.1:0-2817 GCA_036265065.1 Candidatus Acidiferrales bacterium
AAAAAGCCGGGACATTGATTCTCGAAACTGGTTTTACAAGCACGATTACGTCAAACGAGTTGCGCATGAAGCATTGACGTCACCCGACGGGAGCACTTCGTTTGACCGAAGACTCCAAATAGTTACATTTCCTCTCCCTTCCACCCCTATCATTAACTCTATTTACTTTACGTTGTGTAATTTACAGGCACTTAAAATCTTCCCATCAGAATGGCTCTTTACTTGCAAATATCATTGCAGTTGGGGATGCAATCTAGAAAATTGTGCGCTTCAGGAGCCTGGTGTGAAAAAAATTCTATTACGCCTATGGAAAGAACAGGTAGCGCAGGACTTGGTCGAGTATGCCCTATTGCTGGTCCTGATTTCTCTCGTACTGGTCGCATCAATTAAAACACTTGCAACTGGAGTAGGAAAAGTTTACTCAGGAGCGGCAAGTAACCTTACTGTCTCCGGTGGCGGAGGTAGTGGCGGCGGTGATGGCGGGGGTGGCGGTGATGGTGGGGGTGGTGATGGTGGCGGCGGTGGGGGCGGTGGCCGCGGCGGGCGTTAAACTCATCTTTGCTGCGCTAAATCTTTGTGATTTCGCTTGGATTTTCAATTGACCGGCCACAACCCATGGGCCTTCCTCTGGGGCTGTGGCCGAACTCATTTTTGGATCCTTAATTTATATGGATCAGATGCTGCGTGGACTGATCCAGTAGGTGCACAGAACAGATCAAAGGCCTTTGTAAGATCGTCGGCAATCGCGAAGGAATCCCGGCCCTCAATGTTTGACCTCTCCAGCATAAAAACAACTTTGCCGTCGCGAAGCAATGCAATGGAAGGCGAAGACGCTACATAACCATGGAAGTAACTTCGCGCTCGTTCCGTGGCTTCGCGATCCTGTCCGGCAAAAACTGTTGCCAGAATTTCTGGACGGACGCGGTGAGTGAGCGCCTTCACAACTGCCGGACGGGCCTTGCCAGCGGCGCATCCGCAAATGGAGTTCACTACGACCAGGACCGTGCGCTTCTCCTGCTGAAGTGCGGTATCCACATCCGCAGGCGTCCGCAGTTCGCGAAAACCGATACTGGTCAGCTCTTCGCGCATGGGCCTGATAAACTCTTCGGGGAACATAAATACTCCTTTGCGATTTCAATTTTTTGCGAATCTCACTCGCGATATAGCGAGCGATCAACTATAGCAGCAGCCCTGCCTCAGAATGAAAGAGCTAACCGTGGACGGGTAAGTATCCCAGATTTGCAATCACGTGCGATTCTTGCTGCCCTCCGCTGAATATATCGTCTTCCGGACACGGAATCCCTGCTTGCACAATTTCTTTCTTGCATCCAAAGCTTTCGCTCTAGAGTCAAAAGCATCTGCTGCGAGTTGACGTTGATCTAGGATTCACCTATACTTTCGATTCGTTGTACCCCGCTCGCAGTACATTCCCGTTTCCAATTTTCCGGACCGAGAAGCGGCTTAGAGTAGAAGCACGAACCGTAAGGTAGTTCCTGGCATATTTCGATCATTTACATTGAAATTTATTAATTTGAAGGCGTGACTATGAGCGAAGCAACCTGCCGTCGCGAATTGGATCTTGAAATTCCCGCGGAAACCGTACAAAAAGCAGTCAATCGCGTGTCCAAAGAATTCGCACGCGTCGCGCGAGTCCCCGGGTTTCGTCCGGGAAAGGCGCCGATCACACTGATCCAGCGCCGTTTTGCCGATGACATTAAAAGCGAAGTCCTGCAATCGCTCGTGCCCGAGCAGGTCGAGAAGGCCGTCAGCGAGAGCAAAATGGTTCCGGTCACGCAGCCGCAAATCGATAAGGTCGATTTCGCCGAGGGCGGCCCGGTCAAGTTCCGCGCCGTGTTTGAAGTCCTCCCCGAGTTCGAGCTGGGACAATATAAGGACCTGGAAGTCGAAGTGGAAGATCTGAAAGTGGAAGACGCGGACGTCGAAAAAGGTCTTGAGGAACTGCGCGACCGCGCCGCCACGTTCGTTCCGGTGGAAGGCCGCGCCATTGCCGACGGCGATTATGCGCAACTCAAGCTGAACGGCATTCCGATGGGCGGCGGCGAGCCTCTCGAAGCGGAAAGCGTTCTTTGCCATGTGGGCGGCGAAGAAACGATGGAGCCGTTCAATGAAAATCTTCGCGGAGCCAGCGCCGGCGACAAAAAAAGTTTTGACGTGACCTATCCGTCCGATTATCCCGATGCCAAGCTGCAGGGAAAAACATATACATACGCCGTGGAAGTTTTAGGCATCAAAGAAAAGAAGCGGCCAGAATTGACGGACGAGTTTGCCAAGGATGTGAGCGACGCGCAAACTCTGGATGAACTGCGCAAGAAGATGCGCGACAATCTGGAAGCGGCGCGCACGCACAGACAGAATGAGCAGCAGCGTGAAAAGCTGCTGGCACAAATCGTGAAGGGTCATGACTTCCCTGTTCCGGAAGCACTGGTTGAACACCAGATGGATTCGCGCCTGGAACGCACGGTGCGCTCGCTTGCCTCGCAAGGCGTCGATCCGCGCGCGATGAATGTGGACTGGGTTGCGTTGCGCAACCGGCAAAAAGACCGCTCGATCGAAGATGTGAAGGCGGAATTGCTGCTGGACAGAATTGCGACGGCGGAAAAAATCGAAGTGTCCGACGAAGAAGTCGACAAAGAAATTGCGGCGCTCGCGGAGCGTAGTGGCGAATCGGCAACAGTCGTTCGCGCAAACTTGACAAGGCAGGGAGCGCTGGATAGGATGAAATCGAAGATCAGGAGTGAGAAAACTCTTGATTGGCTCTGCAGCAATTCCCGGACCCGGACAATAACCAAGGAGAAT
>DATAPT010000438.1:0-1928 GCA_036265065.1 Candidatus Acidiferrales bacterium
GACCGTTCGGTGTCGGTGAACTACAAGCCGGGCGGTTTGTCGGATGGAGACCTGGTGTCGGTGGAAGTGCGCTGAGGTTCGTGAGAGACGATTCTCGTCGCCTTCACGGGGACGCGCGCGCTTCTTCTATTGGGTGACAGCATTCCATGAGCTGATCCGGATTAAAAAAAATTCCGGATCAAACCGCTTAAATCTTTGGAATCAAATGACTTGCGAACTGCTACGTGCGCGAAATCCGGGTAAAATTTAGAAGCTAAAGAACTTGTCCCTAAAATATTGCCGGCGAAGGAGTTAAGTTTCGAAACGGATGTCGAAGAGGTTTGGAAGATCAGGATTCGCAGACTGCGGGCGGAATTTGTTTCCGCGCTTTTGCGGCAGCTGTAGAGGCTTTGCATCAGGCAATCATGATCTAGTTTTTGTGGCGGGGCAAGGTTAGATGTCACAAGGGTGCTGTGAATCGTTCGATTTTTTTCGTGACGTACATGGAGCTCTTACGGTTTTGGCTTGAGTGGATATGTCACACGTCCCGGACTTGGTCCGACTGACAAACTACATTGTCATCCTTGCAATGGGGACTGAAGCGTTTTCGCCACTATGCGATAAGCTGTGAGGGTGATGAAGATCGAAATTGACGACACGACACTACGAACGAGCGGCAGGAGGACTCTGTGCAGCATAGAACTGCCCCACTCAAGCCAAAAGCAGGCTTGAATGGGCCACCCGCGAAAGCGCGGTGGATTTCTTCTAAAAAAGGAGCTTGACAGCCTTTGGTAAATCACGCTAATTTTATAAGCACTCCGAGGTTATAAAATTAGCATGGAAAAACAATCGCATCCAAGCGCGCAAGATGCCCTGTCGTTGTTGGCTCCTATCCATCCCCAGATTCACAAAGCCCTAGACAACGGTGCGTTCAAGGCGAAGGCGTATTTTGATTCTGAAGAGACTAAAGTCGAGCGATGCCTCCAGTCAATGCTGGTTCGCTATCATGCGAAGCTGCAACTCCAAAAAGATTTTCCAGAGGTAGTATTCGACAACTTTTCGCTATGCGGAATCTCGCTGCTCTGCAAAGACCTGAGTTGGCGTGGTCGCAACGTAAACTGCCGTCTCCGCGTTTGGAAGTCGTTCAGCAATGAACTACCACCAGCGGGTGATTCCGAGGGTAGGCGCGTGTTCTACACGCAACCGCAGATGGAAATGTTCCCAGAGGGCAGCCCGAATGATGATGAGAATGTGAACGAAATCAGGTTTGCTATTCTGTGGAACCTTAGCAATACCGGGATGCTTCTTCCCTTATGGCTCGTGGCTCCCAAAAGCTGCAATCGGAAAACAGGTCAGATCAGGGTTTGGTGGGATGTACAAATTCCCGACCCGGCGCTCAGCCTTCAAGAGGCTGCGCCCGTCCGCAAGAGAGAAGATTTACCGATGAAGGTGCGAAAGATCGAAGAAAAAGAATGAAAGGCTAAATGTTCAACGGGGATCGTCTGCGTCAGGCAAGAGAATTAAGGCTATTAACACAAACTGAGTTAGCACGGCGAGTACGGAAGTCGCAGGCGGCAATCGCAAACATCGAGGGTTCTTTTAGTCTGCCCTCACCTGAACTTGTGGCCGCACTTTCCGCGCACACTCGGTTTCCGGCTGCATTCTTTTCTACCGAAAAACTTATAGAGTTCCCGATGGAGTCGCTGATGTTTCGCGCTCGTTCCGCGACCACTAGGCGCGAGGCAGTTGCGGCTTGCAGATACGCGGAAATTATCTACGAGGTCATTGTCTTTTTGTCGAGGTTTGTGACTCCGCTACCCATCCGCCTGGCGCGCTTGCCGAGAGTTTCCGCTGCGATCGCTGCACAGCAGACGCGGAAGATTCTCAATATGTCTCCCGACGAGCCGATAGAACACCTGATTCACGAGTTGGAAAAAAACGGAATAATT
>DATAPT010000439.1:0-3599 GCA_036265065.1 Candidatus Acidiferrales bacterium
ACCATGACGGCCAGCAAAGCCGCAACGCCCAACGCAATGTAAATGCCCTTCTTCATGTTGCAAACTCCTTACAACGCAAACTTATTTAGAAACCCAAGTTTACCCGATAGCCATGTCAGCCGGTTCAGAAAGATCAGCGCGCCGACGAAGAGCAGCAGAACGCCGCTCAAAACTTCCACCGTGTGCAGGTAGCGACGGAAACGTTTGTAAAAGCCGAGAAACTGATTGATGCCTATAGCCGTCAACAAAAAGGGAACTGCCAGGCCCGCCGAGTACACGGCCAGGAGAAATACGCCGCGAGAAATTGTTTCCGCGTTGGCGGCCAGCACGAGGACGGCTGCCAGGATAGGACCAATGCACGGTGTCCACCCAAAGGCGAATGCAAATCCAAGAAGAAACCCACTCGTTACTCCGGAAAGCGCGCCGCCGGCCTTGGCTTCGGATTCTGTTTGCCCACCCAGATTGTGGAAGCGCACATCACGGTTGAGCCAGCGCGTCAGCGAAGGTCCAGCCAGAAAAATAATCGCCACAGAAAGCAGCTGCACGGAACCAAAAAGCCCACCGGGCCCCATCGTTTCAGTTCCCGCACGCCGCAAGAGAAGCAGCCCACCGAAAGCCAGCACGCCGCCAATCACGAGACCCGCGGTGACCGGCAACTTGATCAACCAGCCCACGAGGTGCAAGCCAAACAGAACAATTACGGCGCCCGCGACAGGTCCCATCAAGGCTTTGTGCTGCAGCAGAAATTGACCTACGGCGCTGGCTGAGGCACCGAAGCTGATGAACACCACCGAAAATCCGGAGACGAACGCGAGGGAGGAAGCGAAGAGGCTATTGCGCGCCGGTTGGCCCGTGCGCAGTTGCTCCACGCCTATCCCTGAGAGCATGGATACGTAGCCCGGAACCAGTGGCAACACGCATGGCGACAGGAACGAGATAATTCCCGCTACGAACGCATAAAGTATCGATACTTGCATCGGACGAAATTATCTCCGGCGAAGGACATTGCAAGACAGCTTAAAGGCCCATTGGATTAGACTGCTGCAGCCCGCCAACGATTCAACCCGTTCCCTATTTTCACACATCTCCGCGTTCGCACGGCGAATTTCTTCGTTTTAAGTAGCGCGGGCTGAATTGGCTGTGAAACAACACACTATTTCTGTCATTCCGAGCGGAGCGAGGAATCTCTCTTTCTTTGATTTCGAACGGTTAGATCGAAGAGAGATTCCTCGCTCCGCTCGGAATGACAGAATAAGATCCATATCGATCACGCTAGCCGATGGGAGGGTGCCGTTCACTCCAATCATGGGCCCTCTCGTAGGAGTATGCGATGCGCAGCAGCGTAGCTTCGTCGAAAGCGCGACCGATCAACTGCAAACCGATGGGCAGGCCCGCGCCCGTAAATCCGCATGGAATGGAGATTGCCGGAAGTCCCGTAAAATTCGCCGGCCGCGCATGACCCACGACCGCGGGGCGCACTCCAACCTGCTCGCCATCGATCTGCATAAATTCAGCGCCGATAGGAGGTGCCGCAACTGGAAGAGTAGGCGCCACGATGGCATCGACTTCCTGGAACGCGGAGTCGAACTCGGCGAGCAATCGCTTTCGCACATCCAGACCTGCCAGAAAGCGATGCGCCAGAACTTCTCCGCCTGCCGCGATTCTTTTCCGGACGGACTCGCCGTAATCCGCGGCTCGAGAGGGAAAATATCCGGCCGATTCGTGAACGTGATAAATTTCCGCGCTCGAAACATCTGTCGCAGCGCCCAGTGATTCCTTCAGGTGCGGAAGCGAAACTTCACACACTACCGCGCCGCGTTTTTCCATGTTCCGCACGGCGGCATCGGCAGCGCGCCGCACTTCAGGATCGAGCTTCTCCCAATAAAATTCGCGAGGACGGCCTAGCCGGAATTTGCGAAGCGGTTTTTTCAGCGCGGCGTGGAAGTCTTCCACTTTGTTAGTCGCAGAAGTTGGGTCCAGTGAGTCGCGTCCGGCAATCACATTGAGCAGGATGGCCGCGTCCGAAACACTTCGGGCGAGCGGGCCAACATGGTCGAGCGACGGAGAAAGCGGTTGGACGCCGAAAACGCTGACGCGCCCGAATGTCGGCTTCAAACCAGTAATTCCGCAGAAGCCGGCAGGAACGCGAATGGACCCTCCCGTATCCGTGCCAACGGAAGCCACGCACAGGCCCGCGGCAATCGCCGCGGCGGAGCCGGAACTGGATCCGCCCGGAATCCGGTCAAGAGCCCACGGATTGTGCACCGCGCCGTAGTGCGCATTGCTTCCGGTAATGCCGTAGGCGAATTCGTTCAGATTGGTTTTGCCAAGCAGGATGGCGCCGGCGCGTGTGATTTTTCGAGCGGCAGTCGCATCTTTGGAAGGGACAAAATCCTGCAAAATTTTCGATCCGGCTGTAGAGCGAATTCCACTCGTCCAGATATTGTCTTTGATCGTGACGGGGATTCCGAGGAGCGGAGCATCCTGCCGCCGCGAACTGCGCGGATGAAGGAACTGTTTTTCGGCGCGGCGCGCGTCGCTGAGCGCGTGTTCTGAGGTAACCGTGAGAAGCGCGTTGAGCGAGGGATTATGCTGTTCGATGCGCCGCAAAAAAAGTTTTGTCAGTTCGACCGGCGAGATTTTCCGTTTTGCGAGCAGCGCTGCAATTTCTTCGATCGTGGAGAAGGCTAATTTTTGTTCGTCAGTCATATTTAGAATATTTTTTCCTGTCGGCGCAGATTTCCAAACGTTCCGATATTCGCGATGTTCAGCGAAAGGCGAAATTGATTTTCGGTGCGGATCACTCCGAGCGAAAGGCGGCGGTATTCCACTGAAATTCCGCAGCACGATCCGTTATAGCTTAGTTCAATAAATTCATTCTGCAAGGCGCTCTGTTTTACGTCGTAGCTGGCCCCTGCTTCCGCGTTCCAGCCGCGGCGATTGGAGGAGCCGTAACCCATCTGGGCGCGAACTTGGTTCGCAGCGGGCTGCAAAACGTCGTTAAAGGGCGGAAGGATTGCGGTGTTGTCCACGGAAAACTGTGCCACCGTAAAATTGAAATTTTCCGTGGGATGAATTTTTAGCAGCGCTTCCGCCGTGGTGACCCTGTGCCGCACCGTGTCATAGTCCAGCCTGATCTCCATATCGTAAATTCCGCCGGGCGTAATGATGAGGTCGCTGTTGATCGGCGAAAAGTGGCGCGGCTCATCCGCAAATGCGAACGCGGTGATCGAATCGAGCGCCTGAAACACGTTGCGCGTCCCCGGGACAAGCGCGCCGCCAAATGTCGGATCGAAGTAATACGCCTGCATAAGTCTCCAACTGGCCCAGTCCTTGGCTTGGCCATCCCCGTCACGCTGAAACAGGTGTTGCGTAATCGAGTAGACGAAATCATTTGTATTGGTAAGGGTTTCGTCTTCATTGAATAGAATGTAGCGGTTGAATTGACCCACGCCTTGCACATAGTTGTATTCAATTTCAGAGTCGATGGTGTGCTTCCATTTTCCCTTGCGCGTTTCCCACACGCGCTCAAGCGTGGCAGGACGAAGGTCGATGCTCACTTCGCCTGTGGTCCGCCGCAGTGAGTCATTCGTTACGAC
>DATAPT010000440.1:0-6766 GCA_036265065.1 Candidatus Acidiferrales bacterium
GCTAGATCAGGGCGCCCGCCAATTCGAATAGATATTTACCGGAGTTTATTTTATTCGTAACATGGGCTTGCGTTACTGAAGACCCCTTATGCAATTCTTCAAACATGTACGAAACGCAAAAGTAATGGCACGCTGGATTTATTTTCTTCGCGGCGCTCTCGTGGCGTCTGTTTTTCTTCTAATGGCGCGCGGAAGCAACGCTCAGGCCCTGACGCCTGCGTGGGTGGAGTTGGGCGAAGGCGGCAAAGCATTTGCCCGGATCGTTGTAAACGCACCACAGGATTGCCCGGCGATTCAGATCGATGGCGTGAACAAGCCAATGTTGCTTCGGCCCAACATGCCGCGCGGGTTGCGTCCCGCGTGTGAATTTGAAATTCCAGCGGGGACGAAATGGGTTTCGGTAAATTCCCGTTCGCTGGCGCTGCCAAAGAACAACCCTACGGAAGTGATTGCCTTGGGGGACACGGGCTGCAGAATTAAAGGCAAGCAGATTCAAGCCTGCAACGATGCAGGCGGTTGGCCATTCCGGGAAGTCGCATCGAGGGCCGCAGCTGAAAAGGCAAATTTAATTATTCATGTCGGCGATTATCTTTATCGCGAGAGTCCATGCCCTGAAGAATTGACGACGCAGTGCGGCGGCAGCCCGGTTGGGGATAATTGGGAGGCGTGGAATGCGGATTTTTTTACGCCTGCAGCGGAACTTTTGAGTGCGGCTCCCTGGGCGTTTACGCGTGGGAATCATGAAGATTGCAACCGCGCGTGGCGAGGCTGGTTCTACTATCTGGATCCACGGCCCTGGGACGGAAAATGCCAGGAATACTCCGCGCCTTACGTTGTCAAACTCGGAAATTTTCAACTGGCTATGCTGGATTCCGCCTCGCTCAACGAAAATGTGGTGGACGATGATCAATTGCAAATTATAGTCAAGCAATTAACTTCGCTTCAGGCGAAGGACGCGTGGCTTGCGACACATCATCCATTTTGGGGATTCTACCCGGACCGCCGCAGCGGCTTGCCGAAACCAACGACTCCGGTGTTGGAAGAAGCGTGGGACCAAGCCTCCCCAAAAAATTTCAGTTTGATTCTTTCCGGGCACGTTCATCTATTTGAATACGTTAGCGTGGACAACGGGCGTCCGCCGCAAATTGTTGCGGGGGATGGCGGCACGCAAATGGATGTGCCTATCAAAATTTCGGTGAAAGGCACGACGATTCATGGCGCGACGGTAAACGGTGGTCGGATGAACGGACAATTCGGGTACACGACGATGACCAAGGAAGGAAAAAGCTGGCATCTGGAAATGAAAGACCGGGCGGCGAAGGTGCTGGTAACGTGCACGGTTCCCCAGAGCAGCGAGAGTTGCCAAAGCGCGGGGACGGATTAGACTTCCATTTTTGTGCGTCGATTTTTTTGGTTTGCATTTTTGAAGAGGTTTAAGCGAGCCTTTTACGATTTATGTTCCTACGAGCAGCCGTTTCATAAATAGCATATCTTCCAAACTCGACAACGCGACAGGGGCTTAAGCCCTGTTTCCAAGTCCCTGAATGTCGCGGCTGAAGCCGCGACCCACAAAGACAAATTGTGAGATAGCTTCCATTTAGTGTCTTGTCTTGTCCATTACGGAAAAGACTCGCCTCTGATCCTTCGTTTTCACTCAGGACAAGAGAGGCGAGCTACAAATGCTTCGCGCTTCGCGTTTTGAGGTGCCAACGTTTACAATTAGCACTTCTATGCCTCGCCCCAGCCAGCCACAAACACCTGTTACAGAATCTGAAGTTTTAGCGCAACTTGCTCGATCGCGTGGGCCGCAAAGTCTTCGTGAAATTGCGGCGGCGCTTGAGCTGCGCCATTCGGCGCGGCGCGCGCTCATCAAGCTCACGCGAAAAATGAAGATGCGCGGAGAAATTATCGAATACCCGAACCGGCGCATTGGATTGCCGAAGGAAAAACAAGGAGCGCAATATGCGCAGGCGCCGAGAAAAGGCGCGCCGCAACGGCATGGTTCAGACGAGCGGCAGCAGGCGCGTACGGAATCGCGCCCAGAATCGAGACCGGCGAGGCCCGAAGCGAATCAGCTGACCGGGCGGCTCGTGGCGCATCGTGACGGTTACGGCTTCGTTGTGCCGGATTCGCCGCGAAAAGATTTGGAGGGCGATCTTTTTATCGGGCGAGATGCGATGGGCGACGCCATGCATGGCGATCACGTGCTGGCCAGCATCGAGCACCGCAAAAGATTTGGCGATGGCGCAGGACCAGTGCGAGCCGAGGGACGCATCCTGCGTGTGATTGGCCGCGCACACACCACGGTTGTCGGCTTGTTCCGGTACGGATCGCGCGGCAATACCGTCGCGCCGTATGAATCGAGGTTGCTGCAGGAAATTATTATTCCGCCCGGCGATGAGTTGACGCCGAAACTGCAAGGGAAGCTGGGCGCGCACCCGCCAAGGCGCGGAGTGCGTTTGCCGGAACTCGACGGCGCCGTGGTGAATGTGGAGATGACGCGATTTCCTCGCGGCGGTGTCGCACCTGCCGGACGCGTGATCGAAATTCTCGGTCGTCCGGGCGAATTTGGCGTGGACGTGGAGATTCTGATTCGCAAGCATCATCTGCCGCATGAATTTTCCGCGGACGTGCTGGCGGAAGCCGCGGCGGGAGCGCATCCCGTGACGGAAGCGGAGCGGGAAGGGCGGCGCGATTTCCGCGATTTGCCGATTGTCACGATCGACGGGGAAACGGCGCGCGATTTTGACGATGCCGTTTACGTGAAGCAGCTTGAAAACGGCAACTGGCAACTGCAAGTCCACATCGCTGATGTTTCGCATTACGTGCGGCGCGGATCGGCGCTGGATCGCGAAGCGCGGCTGCGCGGCACTTCCGTTTATTTTCCGAATCGCGCCGTGCCCATGCTGCCGGAAGAATTGTCGAACGGCATCTGCTCGCTCAACCCGAAGGAAGATCGCCTGGTGATGAGCGCGATCATGGAGCTGGATGCGAACGGCGAAATTGTCGGCTCGGAATTTGCGCGCGGTGTAATTCGCTCAGTGGAACGCATGACGTATACGTCGGTGAACGCCGTGCTTCAGAATGACGCGGCTGCCACCGCGCAATACGCGCACCTCGCCGACCATTTTCGCGCTATGCGCGACCTTGCCTTGATCCTGAACGCACGGCGGGCGCGGCTTGGCTCCATTGATTTCGATTTGCCCGAGCCGGTGATTGAATTCAACGACGCGGGACAGATGATTGGAGTGGTGCGCAGCGAGCGCAACATCGCGCACAGGCTGATCGAGGAATTCATGTTGACGGCGAACCAGGCTGTCGCGCGGTATCTCGAATCGCGCGGCATCGGATCCTTGCATCGCGTTCACGAGAAACCGGATCCGAAGAAAATTCTGGAATTTGAGGCCATGGCGCAGACGTTTGGATATTCGCTGGGGATTGAGAATCTGGCGGAGCGACGACTGGAAGTGAAGCACGGAAGTTCGCGGCAACAGAAGTTCGATCGCGGCGCGCGGCACGGGCGGCGCGGCGGCGGGCGCGAAAAGCCGATGACGGTTTCGCTGCCGGGAGTGATGGACATCGCCATTCGTCCTTCGCATTATCAACGGCTCGCGGAAAAAATCGCGGGCAAGCCTGAGGAGCGCATCGTTTCTTTTCTCATGCTGCGCTCGTTGAAGCAGGCGCGCTACGCGGCGGACGCGCTGGGGCATTTTGCGCTGGCTTTCGATCAGTACACTCATTTCACTTCGCCCATTCGCCGCTACCCCGACTTGATTGTGCATCGTGTGTTGAAATGGGCGCTGGATCATCCGGAGGCGAAACCCGCGCCCAAGCCTCAGTCTTATGGGAGTGTCAGCAAGGACGATCCCACGTTCGGGCCATATCGCCGAGGCGAACTCGAAGCGATTGCCGTGGAAACTTCCGACACCGAGCGGCGCGCCGAAAGCGCCGAGCGCGAATTGATGGCCTGGAAAACGGCGCAGTTCATGGAACAGCATCTGGGCGAAGAGTACGAAGCGCTGATTATTTCCGTGCAGAAATTCGGATTTTTCGTTGAGCTGACGGAATTGTTTGTCGAGGGCATGGTGCCCATCGACCGCATACAGGAGTTGACGGGCGAGCATGTTTTTTACCGCGAGCAGGATCACGCCATCGTGAGCGGCAGCGGCCACGGCGCGCGTAACACGTCGCGCGGTTCGCAGGACGGAAGCCGCAACAAAAATCCGAAGAAAAAATCCGGCCGCGGTGCGGCCCGCTCCGATCAATCCGGGCATGTGTGGAAGCTTGGGGACCGCATTACGGTGCGTGCGGAACGCATCGATCCGATCCGGCGGCGCGTGGAATTTTCTATCAAAGAATATTTATGAGATAGCTGCTCGTAGTACTGGAGGGCTGAAAATGGATTCTGTGAGCGCCCTTGAAGCAAAAACACATTTGTCGGAATTACTGGATCGAGTTGCGCTCGGGGAAAAAATTACGATTACCAGGCACGGTGTGACGGCCGCGATGCTTATTCCTGTGGAGGAAAAGCAGATAAAGATCACGCACCGGGAAATTGTTGAAGGAATGCGTGTCCTTCGCAAGAAAGTGAAAAGAAGCAAGATGACCACCCGCGACTTGGTTGAAGAAGGCCGCAAGCATTGAAGCCTTCAACGCTTAATGGTCGCTGAAATTATTGGCGCGAAATTCGGCCAGTGCCGATGAAGCGATTGATTGCATCGGCACTGGCAGGGATTGAAGCTAACGCTTATTTCGCTTTTGGTTGGAACAGGGCTAGCGTGGCGCCTGTGGGATCGATCAGGATGCTGAACGAGCCGACGCCCATGATTTCCGTTACGTCTTTCACTATATTGGCGCCAAGTGATTTGGCTTTCTTGGTTGCGGCGGCAACGTCGTCGACATGAACGTAGGCGAGCCACATCGAAGGCGCGCCCGGCATGGTGTGCTTCATGATTCCGCCGCCGGTTCCTTCGCCGACTTTAATCATTGTGTAAGTTTCCGGGCCCACCGGGACATCTTCCAGGGTCCAATTGAATAAGGATCCGTAGAAGCTTTTTGCCTTGCTCACATCTGTTGTGTTCAGCTCCACGTGCACGAAAGGGTTTGCCATTGTTTTTCTCCTTTGAAATGGGAAGCATCCAATTGATTTACCTTTGGAAGTAGATGCCGATGCCTAACCCCGCAGTTTGATGTCGACGGGCAAGATTAAGATGAATTCCGGTTCTCAATCTTGTTAAATTTTCACTCATCGGGATGCTCTTTCTTAAGCATCTATCTGATAAACGACTGAGCCGGGCAAAAATCGACAAATATTCGATCAATTTTCTAATAGGCGCATTTTGTGATTCTGATGACAAGTTTTTTGTCGAATCCCTCGGTTCTCAGTCGTTAATCATTTGGCAGGCGAAATTCGGCTAAGATTCCCAGTGGGAATTGCAAAGCCATGACACATTTTCCGCAGGCCGAAACGTAAAAGGCATCTATACCTTTAAGACTTATAAGGAGATCGAACCAATGTCCAACTTTTTGCTTTTGCTGCATCAAACGCCGACGAGCTTTCGCAATTTATCGCCTGAAGAAATTCAAAAGATTCTGGGCAGCTATATTGCCTGGAGGGAAAGCCTGGTAAAGCAGAACAAAATGCGCGGCGGAGAGAAGTTGACCGATGATGGAGGCCGCCGTCTGCGCATGCAGAGCGGAAAAGTGTCGGTGACGGATGGCCCTTACAGCGAATCGCAGGAAATTCTCGGCGGTTTTTTCATGATCGAAGCCGCGAATTACGACGAAGCCGTGGCCATCGCCCAAACTTGTCCGCATCTGGTGGATGGCAAGTGGATTGAGGTCCGCCAGGTCGACGCCATCCACTAAACTGCAAATTAGAGTGGCGAATTCCGCTGCCGAAAAAGTGCGTGAAGAATGGGGCTACAACATGAATCGAAAATTCTGCTGTAGCCCTCCTCGCCTGCTCTGAGCGAAAACGAAGGATCAGAAGGGGCCTTTTCGCGGTGATAACGAGGTCACCCCGCAAGGTATCCGGAGATTCCATGAACCAGCATTCCGAAAACATAAACCAACTCGTTGATCATTTATTCCGTCAGGAGTTTGGTCGCATGGTTTCGCGTCTTACGCGAATCCTGGGCGCGTCGCGTTTGGCTCTGGCGGAAGACGCTGTGCAATACGCCATGCTGCAGGCGCTCCAGCTGTGGCCTTACCAAGGAGTCCCCGAGTATCCGCAGGCCTGGCTGGCGAAAGTTGCATACCACCGGACACTAGATGTTCTAAAAAGCGAAAGAAAATTACGTTTTTACGACGATGAAAACGAAGTTCAGTTGAGAAGTCAGATTGAGGATTTGCAATCAGATGAAACGCCGGCCTCTCTTCGATTTTCTCAGGAAGTAGCCGACGAACAACTGGCGCTGATCTTTATGTGCTGCCATCCGGGGCTTCCGCATTCGGCTAGCGTCGCGCTGACTCTAAAAATGGTGTGCGGTTTCGGCGTCGAGGAAATTGCCCGCGCATTCCTTACGACGGAGACGGCGATCACGCAGAGACTTGTCCGCGCTAAGCGAATGATTCGCGAGGAAGCGATGCGCTGCGAAGTTCCCGATCCCGGACAATTGGATGAGCGCCTCGGCGCGGTGCTCGAAGTTCTTTACCTGCTCTTCACGGAAGGGTACGCGGCGACGGCGGGTGATCGCCTGGTCAAAAATGATTTGTGCGCGGACGCCATCCGCCTGGGGAAATTACTGGCTGAAAATTCCCCGAC
>DATAPT010000441.1:0-7391 GCA_036265065.1 Candidatus Acidiferrales bacterium
TGCTTGATTCCAAAGTGCCCGCCTGAAGGCGGGCACTACAAAAACGCCTCGGTTTTGAGTTCTCACACAGACTCTGAAGCCTATGCTACAAAACCAATCTCTAATTTATCCGCAAAGAAAATTTGAATAAAGGTTGACGCACTGCGCCTACTTCGCCGGTTCGCCAGCGGCGCCATTCGCGGCTGCGGGACGCGTCGCCGGATATTCGGATTCGTGGAACGTGCCGATAGACCAACGCCCATTTTGCTTGACCATCACCACAACCATTAGCCCTTTGCGCGCCGGAATCACGGACCCGTCGGCGGCTTTCGTTCCGGTAATCACCGTGTCAAGGTCGACGCCCGCAAGTTCAGGACTGAAATAACGAATGCTCCTCACGGTGTCCGTGCGGACGGAGTCTTTCAGATTGCCTTTGAATAGTCCTGCAAACCAGGTTTCGATGTCTTTGCGGCCATGGCTGTGTATTCCGCGCATGTTGGTGAAGTCCGCATCCTCCGAAAAAGTCATGGACACGCCATGCCCATCGTGACGCGTGAAATTTTCGGAAAAATCAGCGCACGTTTTCGTGATGGCGGCGGAATCCGCTTCGGAGTTCGCGGGCTGGCTCTGGGCAAGCGCCGGACGAAGTGACGCAAACACGCTCAGCGAAAAAATGGAAACCGCGATGAAATTCAGGAAACGCATGATGCCTCCGCGACGTATCTGTTATGCGAGCGAGTGGTGGATTGGCGGCGCAATCATACGCCAAATCATCTTCGGTAGAAATATTTTTGTGGCACGCAAAGGAACAAAATAGTTTTCAAAAAGTCGAAATATTATTGACAAATTACTTAAACTGAAACAAGCTCAGCACCTAAAAATCTTACACAGCTAATTTTCACAACTGAAATGGATTCGTTGCAGGAGGCCGTTTATGAGCGGAATTACTCGGCGTGGGTTCGTGAAAGGCGCGGCACTGGCGCCGCTGGCGCTTTCTTCTTTGAACAGCATGGCACAGCAGCCCGCAACAAGGCCGGACCGCTTTGACATTGTCGTAGCGGGCGCCGGACATAACAGCCTGGTGACCGCTGCCTATCTATCGAAAGCTGGATTTCGTTGCGTGGTGCTCGAAGGACGGCCCACCGTCGGCGGCGGGGTGAAATCGGCGCAACTTACCATTCGCGGATTCACGCATGACACCTGCTCTTCCGCGCACGGCGGCATCACGGAAAATCCGCTGATCCGCGACAAGGAAATCGATCTCGCCCCGTACGGACTCGAATACATTTATCCCGATCCTGTTTTCCACATGCCATTTCTCGATGGCGCATACATTACGCAGTGGAAAGACCCGGAGCGCACGCGCGATTCTTTTGCAAGAATCAGCAAAAAAGACGGCAACGCGTACTGGCGCATGTTCAAAGAGTCCGAAAACATGCAGCCCACCGCGAAATTCTGGCAGCGCCGCCTGGCCATGTCGCATTGGGACGTGATCCGCCTGAATTTTGAGGACGTGCATTCCCGCTGCTTCATGCTGGCCTGCCCGTGGTCCCAGCAACCGCCGCAATTTCCGCTGACGGGGCGCGTCGCCTACAGTCCTCTCAACCAGCAGCGAAACGGCAGGCCGCTTCCCAAAGGTGGCTCAGGAAAATTGGGTGAGGCGCTTGCCAGCTACATCAAGGCGCACGATGGCGTGATCCTCACGGGCAAGCCGGTCGCGCAGCTTATCGTTGAAAACGGAAAATGCACCGGCGTGGAGTGCGCGGATGGCAGCAAGTTTTACGCGGACAAAGCCGTGCTCTCCACCATTCACATCAAGCACCTGGTGGATATGGCGCCAAAAGAATTGTGGGGGAAAGATTTCGTCGACGGCGTCGAAACCTGGCAGCCGGAATTCCAGATGATGAGCACAAACTATGCGACGAGCGTGCCCCTCACCTACCCAACGGCCGACGGGCCTCTCTCACCTGTCCATTCGGAATTACTGGCCAGCCCCGAGCGCGCGTTGCGATTTGCTTTTGACTATTATTCAGGCGTGCCAAATCTGGAAGAGCCGCCGGTTCACCTCATCCAGACTTCCGTCGCCGATCCCACCCGCGCACCGGCGGGCATGCACACAATTAAAGTTGTCGGATATCACCCGTACGATTTGAAAGAAGGCCCGCATCACTGGGACAACATCAAGGAACATGTGGCCGACGAAACTTTGAAATATATTATGAAATTTTCGCCTACGCTTACGCATGACAAAATTCTCGAGCGCGAGGTCATGAGCCCTCTCGACCTCGAACGCATGAATCCGCACAACTGGCACGGCAGCTGCCACGCAGGGAGTTCGGGGCCCGCACAATCCGGGGCGAATCGGCCCATGCCGGGCTGGGCGAATTACAAAATGCCGATTCCCGGCTTGTATCAAACTGGCGGTACAACGGCTCCCGGAGGATCTGTTTCCGGTCAACCGGGGCGGAATGCAGCCATCGTCATGCTCAAGGATCTCGGAACGAGCCTGGAGCAGGTTGTAGGCAAGAAAGAAAACAGCAAATCTTAATAAGCGAATTATTTTTTGACACGCAATTGCCAAGCAGCGCTCGCCAGTTTATCGAGGAGGGGATTTGAGAGGGATCACGAAAATATCCGCCATTGCATTCTGCGCCGCCGCATTATTTGCTGCGATGATTTTCTTTGCTCACAACGTCCACGCGCAGCAAGCGACGGCCGCAGTGCCCCCTGAAATTAAGCAGGAGGTCCCCGATAATCCAGTGGAGCACGCGCCTCCCGACCAGCCGCTTCCCTACAGTCACAAAACTCATGCCGGAACTCTGGGCTTGCCGTGCGCGACTTGCCACACAAATCCCGATCCCGGCAATATGATGACCTTCCCGTCTACGGTGAAGTGCATGTCGTGCCACCGTTCCGTAGCGACGAACAAGCCTGCGATTAAACAACTCACGGCATTATCTAAAACGGGTCAACCGATTCCCTGGGTCCGCGTCTATAAAATTTTGCCAGGCGTGAATTGGTCTCATCGCAAACACCTCGAAGCCGGAATGAAATGCCAGATGTGCCACGGACAAGTGCAGGATATGGAACGCATGTCGGAAGCTACAAGCGTGACTACGATGGGGGTTTGCCTTAAGTGCCACATGGATCATGGCGCGCCTGTAGTCTGCCAGACCTGCCACTCGTGGCCCGCGGCAAATTAAAATTTCTCTGGGCATGCAATCAAACAGGAGGAGCTTATGAAGTCATTTCTATTTCTGATCGGGCTTCTCCTGGTTGTTGGAAGCGGCGCGGTTTCCGATCACGCGCTCAGAGCGCAATCGAAACAAGCGGGAGCTGACACTTCCTCATTACCCAAGGATATTTATCCCGATACCGGCAATCGACTTCCCGCGATTAAGCGCGAAGACCTGGACGAAGCGGGGAAAAAACTTTTTGACGCAAAAGGGCCATCAGATACTTTCGGGCCGGGATCGATTCGTCTGTACAGTTTGCCGGTGGCGGAATATGCGGAAACCACGAACGATTTTCTGCGGCACAAGGCTGGGATCGATCCGCGAATCGTGGAGCTTGTGATTCTGGTGAGTGCGCGCGAAGCGGATTGCGCCTATGTGTGGAACGCGCACGAACCACAAGGCCTGAAGGCTGGCCTGCCAAAGGAAACGATCGATATCGTCAAGTACCGCAAGCCGATTGCGGGCATAGCGGAAAAAGACGCGGCGATCATTCAGCTGGGCCGCGAAGTGCTGGAGAAGCATCGCGTGGAATCCGAGACCGCCGCCCGCGCTCTGAAATTGTTCGGCAGGCAGGGAATGGTCAACATCATTTCGTTGATGGGCGATTATGCGTCCACCGAAATTCTGCTGAATACTTTCGATCAGCACGTGCGGCCCAGCGAAAAATCGCTACTGCCCATTCCATAATTAATTGGATCGCCGATGTTTGGCGGCACCGGCCTCTCGACAGCGCCACAAACTAAATTTGCGCCGCAAGGTGGCGATGCAGAAACGATTCGGCCAGTCGATCCACTTGCTTGCCTACGGGCGTGTAAGAAATGAGCAGAGAAAACACAAAAGCACCGATCGCCGTTAGAATCGCATCGGTGTACCTTCCCGAATAATGCGATTGGTGCACGACCGCATCGGCAAAAAAAGTGCAAAATCCGACGAACAAGGAAGACGCCCAGCGATTGGCAAAATAACGCGCGTATCGCGTGAACGTCACGCCAAGCGCGGGACAAACCGTCAGTAATCCAGTCTTCGCGGCAATCACGAGATGAGTTACGGTGACATCACCGAGATGGCCTTTCACCATAACGAGAAGGCAAACGACAGCAACTTCCGCAGCCTTATGGCCGAGCAGCATGGCCCGAAACTGATTTTTGTTGTGCAAATATTTGCTAAGGTTCATGGACGCACATTGATTTGCAATTCTTTTGCCGTCGCTTCGGCATACTATAAATTCTTAGTTCGCCTCAGCATAAAATCGTTCTACAGCATCCTTGATCCATCCCGGATTTTCCCAGTTAGGATATTTGGTGCGAAACTCCACGGTGAGCAAATTTGCGGATTCGTCCGCGGATTTCCCGAGGCCTTTTAGATCCGCGACGCGCTGCTGCACTGCCCTTAGATAATCCCGCTCTGTGGCGATCAATGAGGCTTCGCCCACTTCTCCGTGGCCCGGAACGATCGTGCGCGGATGCAGCGCATCCAGCTTATCCAAAATGGAAAGCCAATTTTTTCCGCTGGCGTCGGCATCCGGAAAAATGGGAAAAAATCGATTGATCACCGCGTCTCCCGCAAACAAAACTCCATCTTCCTCAACGAAAATAAATTCATCGCCGCGCGTGTGAGCCGGTCCGAGCCACAGCAGGCGAACGGTGACGCCGCCCAAATCGAGTTTCGCCTCATGATCGAAAACGATATCGGGAGGGCGCGGCTTCACGTCCTGCAACAACGCCTTCATTTCAGGAGTTCTGCGACTGAAATTGCGAATAAACTCGGGCTGTTTGCGGTCCACTTCCTCCTGCTGCATTTCGGGGCGAATCACAATCGTGTATGCGGGAAACGCCTGTCCTCCGGTCATGTGCTCGGGATGAAAATGCGTTGTGGTGAAATAGAGAGCGCTATTTTTGTTCACCTTGGAGAGTTCGCGCACCACGGTCTCGCCATTTTTGGGGCCCATGCCTGCGTCGACAATTAAAGTCGCGCGGCTTCCGAGAATGATGCCGATGTTGGGCACGAGATTGATGCGGCCGTCCGGAATTGCGTAAACATGCTCGGAAACTTTTATGGTTTTATTTTCCTGCACCAGAGGAACCGGCTGCGATTGGTTGTGGCCCATGGGCGCGGTTTCCTGCGGCATTTTTGCAGGCATCGCCGTTGACAAGGCCATGATGCAAATAAAAACAATCAGGAAGAAAAATGTCCGTCCACGTTGACGCAAGCATGGCCTCATGATTGGCACTCCTTGCTCAGAAATAACCGATGTCGGAATTTAAGAAAGAGCGTAGGCGAATGCTATGTTGACCGAAGGGAGTTGTCAACGGGCAGGAGTTTCGATCCGCAATCACGCGATGCGACTCCGCAGCGGCACAATTTAGTTTGACGTGGAAAGAGTTGAGTATATAAGTATGTCAACCAGGTAGAAGTTACCCATACAAATTTCTCTAAGGGGATATTCCCGTGCATCACGTTCTTGTTTATGGCGATTCGCTGACTTGGGGAATTGTTCCTCACACGCGCAAAAGGCTGCCTTTTGATGAACGTTGGCCGGGCGTGCTGGAAAATAAACTGAAGGAGCTTGGCTACCGCGTACGCATCAGCGAGGACAGCCTGAACGGCAGGCGCACCGTGTGGGAAGATCCCTTCAAACCGGGGCGCAACGGCCTTGCGGGACTGGCGCAATGTATGGAGAGAAATTCCCCTCTGGCGCTGGTGATCTTGATGCTGGGAACCAACGATTTTCAATTTTCGCATCCCCAAAATAATTCCTGGTCCGCGGCTCAAGGCATCGCGACTCTGGTGCATGAAATCAGGAAAGCTCCGATTGAACCGGGCATGGCCATTCCTCCGATTCTGGTTATTTGCCCGCCCGCGATTAGTTCCCCGCAGGGAGTGCTGGCTGAAAAATTTTCCGGCGCGGAGAAACGTTGCGCCGGGCTGGCCGATGCCTATGCGGCAGTCTGCTCAGATCTGGGCTGCCATTTCTTCGACTCCGCGTCGGCGATCACAGGCAGTGGCGCAGATGGCGTGCACCTCGACGCCGATCAGCATTTGGCCCTCGGAAACGCGCTGGTGGGAGTGGTGGCGGTCGTCCTCGCGGTGGTTTAGGAAACGTTTCAATAGAACGAAGAATTACAGAATCATTCCGGCCAGTCCCGCCAGGGACGAAATAAAATAGCCCACCACGGAAGTGGTGGGTTCACCCAAGCATAAAACGCCAAGCCCCGCAGGGGAGACACAATTGCCCGCCATTTGTGTCTCCCCTACGGGGCTTTTTGTAGCTTCAACTGCTCGACCCACCGTTGAAAACGGTGGGCTACGATGTACCGTCCCTCCGGGACTTCTGACAAAACATTAGAGGTCCCCATGCGAACAACGGCAAAAATAGAGGCGGGACAAATTTCGGCTGAAAATCTTTCGGGGGAACGTTTCAAAGGAAACTGTCACGGAAAATTAGCGGAACAAATTTCTGCTGAAAACTTCCTGGACAAACTTCTAGCTGATGATTGCGGGATTCTGCGCGACGGGTTGCGGCTTGAAAATTTCGTCGATCAGAAACAGGTCGGTGAGCAGCGCTCGCAGGTGGATCGAGGCGTTCAAATTATCGATCAGCTGCGAACTGATGGTGGGTTGCGCCAGAACCAGATTGATTGAGGCGAGAGAATCGATCGCGTCTTTTTCCAGCACCGGCAGGAACGCCATGTAACGATCGGCGGGCTGGAGATTTTCGTGCCTCACGGCTCTCGAATACTCTTCGGCCAAGCCTGTCAGGGCTTCGGCCGCGCGATTCAGGTATTCGCGCGCCTGCCCGCAAGCCTGGCTATTTTCCTTGCCCGTGAGGCCCTGGCCCGCATAGGCGAGCATGAATTCGTAAAATTCCTCGATCGTGCTGCAACGGGAGCTTACCTGTTCGCGACCCATCTAAAAGGAAGCCTTCTTCGATTCCGCAACGGCAGGCCAGCGGTTCGGGTCATGGTGTTCGAGATATTGATCGCGGGTGATCCAACCGAAGATCATCGATTTGGTGATGAAAAGTTTTTCCGGTCGGATGGCAAAATAAATGTGCACGGTCACGAGCGCAACAAAGCCGACGCCCGCAAGCCCGTGCAACACATACATCCAACCCCAGGTCATGTCGCCGAAGAGGTAAGGATTGCGCGTGAAGAATGGCGTCTGCACGCGCTTCAT
>DATAPT010000442.1:0-6724 GCA_036265065.1 Candidatus Acidiferrales bacterium
TTCATGTACGCCCTTGATGTTTTCCCACCAGAAAAAAATCGTGATGAGAACGGCGAAAAAGGCGGCCGCCGTATTTTCAGGAAGGACAAAGCCCATATGAAAGTAGGCAGAAAGCTCATTCAGCAGCCCGGCAAGATATTGGCCCGCGGACACGCCGCTGATCGGTCCCGTCAACACATAATCGAACATCAGCGCTGAGACGGAAAATTTTGCCAGAGTCCCGCCGAGCGCCTCCTTCACCACGCGATACACGCCGCCGCGCACGAACATGCTGCAGCTTTCCACGTACACCGCGCGCACGCAGTAAGAGAACAACATCACGCCGAGGATGAACCACGGCGCGGACTTCCCGATAAAACTTTCCGATTCCCCACCGGCGTAGTAGGCGGACGAGGCCAGGTCATTCAATACAATGGCAGCGGCACGCCAAAAAGAGATAAAGGTGAGCATGGCCGTGGTGGCCACAATGACACGAGGAACTGTTATAAGTGGCGAAGGCTCAGTATTTTGGCCCGCAGGTATGGATGGCATATTTTATGTAAGGATTCTATAAAGAATTTATTATGGCATCTTTATGTGGGGGTGTCTATGAAAAGCCCGCAGAACGATAGCGGAAATCGACGCAATTTTTCGATGGATTAAATCTAATTTTAAAATGCGCACGCGGAACGCAGGTATGAGCAGATTATGATTTTTGAAATAAAGCTGAGAACTCTGGCGGCGGAAATTTTTATAAAAATAAATTTGTCATTCCGAGCGAAGTGAGGAATCTCTCTTCGATTTAACAATGAGAAAAAAAAGAGAGATTCCTCGCTTTGCTCGGAATAACAGACCAGACGGCATTTCCGCATGCTTCGAAGATTGAGGTCTGCTTAATTCGATGGATTCGATATCTTGTTTGGAATCTCAGCGATCGATTTGCCGAGGGATTCCAGATAATTGCGCGTATGGTTTTCGAGCCCGCTGGAAAAAGTCTGGGCAATCTCATTCACTTTTCCCTGCAAAACATCTGTGATCTGATTCCCGCTGGTGGCGAGGAGAGACGCAGCGCTGCTCTGCGCCGCTTTCTCGAAATCCTGATACAGCTTCTGAATGGTTTCGTTCGCCCGGGTGGCAACCTCTCCCGTGTTTTTTTCCAAATCCTGCTGGACCCTGGCCAGACTTGACTGGGCGCTTTGTTCCAGCTGGTGGCCAAAGCCCGCGTAAATCGTTTCCGATTCTTTCTTGATCGCAGCTTCGGTAGCTTCCAGTTTTTGCAGGGATTCTTTGGCTTCCACCAGCAACGGTCCCACTTGCTCACGCAGGCGCGAGACGAATCGATCGACCAGATCCGTGCGTGTAATTTCCATGCTTTTCTGGACGCGTTCTATGGTAATGGTCGCCAAACCGTCCAGGCGAGCGGTCGCTTCTTTTTCCTGCCTCAGGATATGTTGCTGGGCCGTTTCCAATTCCTGGTCGATCTTTTTTGCCCACTGGGCGTGGTTATTCCGCACAATGATCTCGTGCGCCTCGGTCATTTCCTTCGTGGCCTGGCGGACGATCATTTCCTTCGCCGTTGCAATGGCCGACTGCATCCCCTTGGACGCTTCTTCCCTGAATTGCGTGCGGAACTCTTCGATCAGGCGGCCTTTCTCCTTCAAAAGAATGGCAGTGGCCGCGTCGGATGCCACCGTCTGAATCTGCTCGCCGAGACCCATCATCAACTGCGCCAGCGCCGGAATCGAAGGCGCAGCGGATTCTCTTTTCTCAATGCCCGCGGTTTGAGTGTTTGTCTCCACCGCTGCCGTGGCCATCGCCTGCTGCTCTTTTCGGGCCACAACCTTCAGTCCAGGCGCGGCGACTTCATTCGCCGAAGGAAGCTGAGGCGGAAACCAGTCCGATGGGGGAGTGGCTATGCCCCAGATATTCCCGGCAATTTCCAGTTCCACAGCAATCTGAAAGATGCGTTCCTTCGCGCCAATTTTTTGAGCCCATTTTACGCGCCCTTTGGTCGAGCACGCCGACGAGCCCTGCGCGGGAGCCAGCACATCCAGATAAACCGTCTCTCCCTGGATCACCTCATGTTTGGATTGGTAGGTGCAACCATGGCAACTGATCGACAGGGTTGATACCTGCTCCTGGTAGGGTTCGCGTAGTGCCCCCACACCCTGCACAATGACAGGTACGTTCTGGTCTATGCGAGTACTGCGCCGCTTTTGCGCGAATGAGGCCTGATGAGATTGCACGAAATCCTCCGTAGAGCTGGAATAAAAATCATACCCCTGAACGCATGCGGCGGTCTGCGCGGCCGAGTGGACCTGTTCCTGAGGAGTTACTGGAGCAGCGTGAAGGTTGCGGCGGGAACAGACGTCCAGGCAGCTTACAAATAGCCCCACCGAGGCACTTGATAGTGTTCCAGGGACTAAAGAGTCTGCGTGAGACCTCGGTTTTGAATCATGTAGCGCCCGCCTTCAGGCGGGCATCTGCCTGGTTCCAAAGTGCCCGCCTGAAGGCGGGCGCTACAAAAACGCGTCCATTTCACAGACTTTAAAGCCCTTGATGTTCATACCCTGAACTTCACGGGCTGAACAGGCGCGGAAAAAGGGCCTTGTTCTGTCATTCTGAGCGAAGCGAAGAATCTCTCTTTCTCTGTGTTCTGATATTTAAATCGAAGAGAGATTCTTCGCTTTGCTCAGAATGACAGACTTTTGGATTTTTTCCCGCCGCATGTGAAGCCGCGACCCACAATAAATAATTATGAAATTACGTCGTTATTGTTCGAGGTCAGTCCGGAATAGAAGCGCGCATTCGGGGCACGGGCAAACGGTTCTGAGGTAATCGAAGCTGTAGATTCCTGTCGAGTGGCCGTCGTTAAAATCAATCTGCAGGGCATAATTCCCCACCGCGTGTGCGGCTTTCGCTGTAAGTTTAGGCTTGAACATAGGGAGCAGGGGCGAACTCGTTGGTGCTGCGATCGCGCCCGGATTTTCGGCTTTTAATTGGGCGTCTTTTTCCTGGCCCGCCGCTTTTTTCTGCCGCTCGTCATTGCACATCGCGCAGGGACATTGCTCGCGGAGGTAAGCAAAGTCGTAGTGGCTGACGTGGTTATCGGCCCAGCTAATGTCCACACCTGCTCCAGAGGAAACGTGAACTTTTACCTTGGCTGGTTTTCTTCGCGCATCAATGGGAATTGGCATGAGTGTCGTTCTTCAGTCCTTCGCCAGCGAGGGAGAAACAATTCGGGCCAGGCGGCCGTGTTCGAGCTCCACGCGGCGGTCCGCTAGATTTCCGATGGCTTGCGAATGGGTCACGACGAGAATCGTGTGTCCTGCCTCATGCAATTCGCGCAAGAGTTTCAGAACCACACCCTCATTCGCTTCATCCAGATTGCCTGTCGGCTCGTCCGCCAGAATCAGTTTCGGCTGGTTGATCAGAGCGCGTGCGATGGCCACGCGCTGCTGCTCTCCTCCGGAAAGCGCTGCGGGAACATGATCGAGCCGATCCCCGAGACCAACTCGCTTCAGCGCATCCGCAGCCTCTTTTTCGTCCGTGATGCTGTGAAAATATTGCGCCAGCATCACGTTTTCAAGGGCGGTGAGATACGGCACGAGGTGAAATTGCTGAAACACGAACCCGATTTTGTCGGCGCGGTATCGCGTCAACTCGCGCTCGCCAAGGTTGCCGATCTCCAGGCCGTCAACCACCACGCGACCCGCAGTCGGATGATCAAGCCCGCCGAGAATATTAATCAGCGTCGTTTTGCCGGAACCCGAAGGGCCCATGATGGCGATCCACTCGCCCGGTTCGACCTCGAAGCTGACGCGGTCAAGCGCGCGCACGTCGCCGAAGCGCTTTTCGAGCTGCTCGACTTGTACCACCGGTGCCATCATTCTCCCCGCAAAATTTCCGCCGGGCGCACACGCCCCAAGAGACGCAGCGGAAACGCTCCCGCCAGCGCCACGCCCACGGTCAATAAAATTGTAATGGGCAATACTTCAAACCGCGCCGAAATCACTACGCCAAAAATTCGCGCGCCGATCCAACGCGCCAACACAACACCGAGCAAAAACCCTGCCAGTCCGCCAACCGCGCCAAGGGCGCCCGCTTCCGCCAGAAACAATCGCATGATGCGCGGAACAGTTCCACCCAAAGCTTTCATCAGGCCCACGTCGCGCCGCCGCTCCATCGCCAGCGCCGCCATCGATGCCAGCACTCCGAGCATCGATAAAACCAGAATCAGCGCGATGGTCCAGAAAATCATACCGCGAATCTTGCCTAGAATGGTTCCTTCCGCGGCGGCAATCTGGCGCACGGGCCTTACGTCGAGGCCCGGCAGGGTCTCTGCAAGTTTTCGCGTGACTTCCACAATTTCCGCCGGCGTGCCGGAAACGCTCAATTGAAGGAGGCTAACGCGGCCCGATAATCCCGCAAACGATTGCACGGAATCCAGGTTGGTGAGGATTTGATTGTCCTCCGCGCCACCCGTTGTAACAATTCCCACGATGGTGAGCGAAAGATTGCGTTCGCCCGAACGCAGCAGAACGGAACTTCCGGGCGAGAGCCCCAACTGGCGCGCGGCGGTCACTCCCACGAGGCAGTGGTCGCGATCGTCGCGCGAATTAATCGCGCCGCCTTCCACCTTCCACCAGGAATTCATTTTGGACACTTGATCGAACCAGGTACCCGCTAAAATTACGGGCTGCGATCCTGAATTTGCAGCCACGTACAAGTAAGGTGCGGTGGCCACAATTCGCGCGATGTGCAGCGCGTCGATGTGACCCAGAACAGCGGCATCGGCGAGCGCGGATTCACCGCCGGACGGAGGAGCAATCACAACGTTTGCGCCGAGCGTGCGAAATTCCTGCGTCAGCTTTCGTTCTGCGTCCAGATTTACGTTGAGCAAAGCGGAGCAAACGGCTGCTCCACTTGTGAGCGCGATCAGAGCGACGGCCAGACGGCCGCGGCTGGCGCCGAGCAATTTCCATAAAATTCGCAGGAACATCGACCGGCTGGACACTACTTACTCTCCCCGCAAAACGGGAGCGGGATCGACGCGCGAGGCGCGCCCTAGCGGCAGGAGACTCCCTAACAACGCAACGACAGCGGCGAGAGCCAAAACAATCGGCAGCAAAATCCAACGAAGCTCAGGTGCAACTCCAAAAATTCCGATGCCAAGCGCGCGCGCCAGCAAAATTCCCAGCGCATATCCCAGGAGGCCGCCGACCATCGCCAGAAATAATTGCTCCGCGATAAAAAATGAACTGACCGCTCTGCGGCTGGCGCCCAGAGCCTTCATCAATCCAATTTCAATACGTCGTTCCAGTACTGTCGTCGCCGACGTTGCGCCCACGGCCAGCGCTGCCGCGAACAATGCGGCAATCGTGACCATCCACATCAAGCCGCTGACGCGGGTAAGAATCCGTCCTTCGCCTTCCGCCACCTGGCGGATTGCGCGCACATCCACACCGGGAAGCTGCTGCTCTATCTGATGCGAGATGGACGAAATGTACGGGCTGCAATACCAGCGGTCATATTCCACAGGCGTCATGCTGGCCGGATCGCGCTCGGAAAACGAGTCCGCGGGTTTTGTCAACGCGCTCACCAGCAGCTGCCTGTACTCGCCCGGTCGCGCTGCCAAATCCTGCGCGATTTCCAAAGGAGCGAGAATCGCATTATCTTCGCGGCCCCCGGTCGAAACAATTCCCGTGATGGTTAGTGTGCGCGTGTGGCTGCCCGCATCGATCTTTATTTTGCTTCCCGCGCGCAAATTCAGGCGCTGCGCGAGCGATGACCCCGCCACGCCTTCCTCCGCTCCATCGGTAAACCAGCGTCCATCGACGTGCCACCATGGATCGGTCGCCGAAATTCCCGTGGTGAAAGTGCCGCCATCAGGAACCGATACAGAATGGCTGTACCACGTCCCAATTAATTCTTCGTGCGAATCTTTCGGTGAATCTTTTTGTAAATCCGACTCCGAGATCGCAACGGGAACATCCAGAAACGGAGCGAATCCCATCACATTGTTGCGCCAGAAAATTGTTTTCAGCTTCCCTAAATCCGCAGCGGGCAAATACGCGCCGGCATCGACGGGCCGGTAATCCACTCCACCAATTTCCAATGGAAGAGTGTCCGATGCGGGAGTGACCAGCAGATTTGCGCCGAGTGAACGGAATTCCCGCGCGAGCCGGTCTCCTACATCCAGGGCGACTTCCAGCGTGGCAGTGGCAACGGCCATGCCCAGCGCCAGGGCTGCCGCCGTTAAAATTTTCCGGCGGGGCTTTCGCATGAATGAGTCGCTGACGATTCGAAAAAACATGATCGGCTGTGCCTTGCGAAAATCGGTTGCCCTGATTTACAGAAAACCCCCGCCTCTGAAGAGGCGGGCTACACTGCTGTAGCCCGGGTCTTCAGACCCGGGGTTTTTCTGCTGCGCGTGCAACAATTTCAGTTACGAATTCCGCTTCGCGATTACAAACCCTACTTCGAAATGCGGCTCCTGGCTTCAGCCAGCGTCGAAACATCGATCACCAGCGCGCCGTTTTCCGCGTGTGAAGGAACCCCCACCGGATTGCACCCGCCCGCTTCTCCAATCGTGGGAATGTAAATGGCGGAAGCGCAATTCCGGCAAATCACGTTCGAACCTTCCTGACGATATCCCGCCGTGCCGCAAATCAGGCAAGCATCCAGAGCCGTTCCCCAGCTTCCATTGGGCTTTCGAATGACCATAAATCGCACGCTCGTGCCG
>DATAPT010000443.1:0-2965 GCA_036265065.1 Candidatus Acidiferrales bacterium
GTGGCGCCGGCGGGACGCCGGCGCCACGGATTCCGCATCCTACGGTTCTAAACTCTTCGCGGGCACTGCGACCGGTGCCGCCTTCAGTTTCGTGGGCTGGGGGACGGCAATTAGTAAGGCGGCCATAATTGACGTGATGAAAGCGAGTATTGCGCTTCCATAGAAAACCACCGTCCAGGAGCCCATCTTTTCAAATAGCAGCGCTGCCAGGCCTCCGGCAAGAATGGACGCAACCCCCTTCGAACTATAGAGGAATGCGTAGTTGGAGCCGGAATTCTTGATCCCAAAAAAATCAGCCATGGTAGCCGGGAACAGAGAGTAAATTTCTCCCCAGGTGAACAGGACAATAGCCAGAAGGGCCACAAACCAAAACGGCGAGTTGCGTCCCAAACGAAGCACGGTAACCAGCGCAAGCGCTTGAATCAGGAAGGCGACTATCATCGTTCGTTCGCGGCCTAAATGGTCCGATACCCAGCCCCAAAAAATTCGACCGGCGCCATTGGCGAGAGAATTTACGAAGATGGCAAGCGTAAAAACAGCTTTGGCAATACCAAGGGTGTCCGCCACGGAACCGAGTTGAGCAGTGACCATTAACCCGCCGATTCCCATCATCAACATCATGGCGTACAACATATAAAACTGGTAAGTCCCAAGCATCTCAGAAGATGTGAACTGCTCCGCCTGCGCCCTTACCTTGTACTTGCTTCCAGCCTTTTTGCCGGCAATCTGGGGATCGTTGGGATCGGGATTCACCATTAACTGCGATACAAGCAGAATGATAATTCCCTGCCCGATGCCTGTATACAGGAACGCGGATCGATAATTTTGAGTGCGGATAATATATGAAATATAAGGAACAAAAAGCGCGGCACCAGAACCGAATCCCGCAGCAATCAATCCAGATGCCAAGCCCAACTTATCAGGAAACCATTTCAAGCCAACGATGGTGGATCCGCAGTACACCAGCGCTGCGCCTACTCCAGCCAAGCCATAGAGGAAGTACAAGGTGCTCAAGGTGTGGGCTCGTCCCATTCCCACCCAACCCACCCCGCACATGACGGCTCCGACCGACATGAAAACGCGGGGGCCAAGTTTATCCATGTAACGTCCGGTGAAAGGCTGCACACAGGTTTCCAGGGCAATGAAAATTGTAAAGCCCCATTGAACGTCGGACAATTTCCAACCTGTCGCCCCCATCATCGGCTTAACGAATAGGGCCCAGGCATATTGGAGATTCGCGATCATGGCCATCGCGATTACGGATCCGATCAGTCGCACCCAGCGATTCATGCGGTCTAACCTCCCAAGAAAGGCAGTTCCGGCACGTTTTTTCCGGGCAGCCGACACTAGCCGCCCTGATGGAGCCTCGGATTCACGGAGCTGGGAAACAGCAGAACAGTGGATGAGGCCGTTCCCTCAAGAAGCGCAATTTATTCCATACCCAATAGCGCATCTTGTTCGTTACGAATGCCACATAGTATCAAATATTTAGTGGGAGGAAAGCGAATTAAGACGGGGTTATGGCGCCGGCATGTTGCCGGCGGGTTTCGGGGGCGGGAATATTCGAAAAAAAACGCCGGCGTCTCGCCGGCGCCATGGGTATTACGTCTTCAGAAGGCGTGGGAATTTTGCGGGGCTGTTGTCGAACCCGGGGAATACGGCGCGTAAATTCGCAGTTCCCAGGTGGCCGCCGATCACTTCTCCAAGGACGGAGCGGAAATCGGTGGTCAGCGTAAGGTCGCGGCCTTCATTCAGCTGGCCTGGGCCGAGACCCGGCCACTTGCCGTACACTTTTCCGCCTTTTACCGGACCGCCCATAACAAACATGCAATTAGCGTGGCCGTGATCCGTGCCGCGATTTCCGTTTTCGTGCGCGGTGCGGCCAAATTCGGACATGGTGACGACCACAACGTCTTCCATGCGGTCTCCCATATCCTGATGAAATGCGGCGAGGCCCTGGCCCAAGTCGCGCAGTAAATTGGCCATTTGTCCTTGCACGCCCCCTTCGTTCACGTGATTGTCCCAGCCTCCGGTATCGACGAAGCCGACCTCCATGCCGATGTCCGCTTTCAGGAGTTGCGCAACCTGCAGAAGCGTCTGGCCGACGCGGCTCTTGGGGTAGTCAGCGCCATTCTCAGGTTGGAAGCGTGAAGGGTCAGCCTTGCGCAGCATGTCGATGGCTTCGAATGTTTCCGTTCCCGTGCCGCGCAGCACTTTATCCACCGTCTGCGCGTAGAGCGCTTCGAAACCACCCTGCATGGCGGTGGACTGGCTCATCACGCGGAATTGCTTTACATCGGCCAGGGCAATGGCTGGCGCGGCACCGCGCAAAGTGAGAGGAAGATTTGGTCCCATCGCGACGGCGCGGAAAGGCGTGGCGTCCTGCTCGGTCATTCCGTTTACGGTGCGATTGAGCCAGCCGTCATCCGTGGACTTTACGCCGGGCGTGCCGGACTCCATAAAATCCTGAGCGTCGAAATGCGAGCGCGTTGTGTCGGGCGATCCGGCGGCGTGCACGATGGCCAATTGTCCATTGTGAAAAAGCGGGCCGAGAGGCGCAAGGCTCGGATGCAGGCCGAAGAAGCCGTCGAGATCGACTGCCGTTCCCTCCACGCCGTTGCGCGGTTTTGGAATCGCGATCGTCGGGCGAATGCGGTAATAGTTTTCTTCGCCGAATGGCACGACGATGTTCAGGCCGTCAGCGGCGCCACGCTGAAACAGGACGATCAACTTTTTTTTGTTCGGCATGGCCGTTGCGGCGACCGCGCGCTGCAGGAATGCGGGGATCGTGCTCATGCCGATCATGGAGATGCCGCCGCTTTTCAGGAAAATGCGTCGAGAAATTTTCATTGTCGTGCTCCTCGTGGCGCGGGTCGTTTGTTGCCTTTTGTAGCTCGCCTCTTCAGAGGCGAGGGTTTCTTAATGTTGAAAGTCAGCTTCCAATTGAAAGGCTCCTTACCATTGG
>DATAPT010000444.1:0-2104 GCA_036265065.1 Candidatus Acidiferrales bacterium
AGAAAGCCTTAAGGACCAACTGTTGCGTTTGATCAAACTTTCCATCAGCCTGTGTTACTTTCTGTGGACGGAAGTGGGAAATGCAATCCACTCCCTGGTGGGAAATACACCCGCGGGTACTTGTGTTGTAATTCACTACCATGCGGTAGCTCCCGAAGAACGAAGCCGTTTCGCCAGGCAAATGGATATACTGCTGCTCCACGCGAAACCTATTGCCGCCGATCACAATGAGCCATTGCAGCCCGGCCAGCATCATGTTGCGGTGACATTCGATGACGGCTTCATGAGTGCCGTGGAGAATGCCATACCCGAACTCGAGCAAAGAAAAATCCCCATGGCGTTTTTCATTCCACCTGGCCTGCTTGGAACTTCTCCTCATTGGCCGGGCTATGGACCGGAGGGGGGCGACCACGAGATCATCGCTACCGCGGAATGTTTAAGACAGTTGCCGTCCGATTTGATTTCGTTTGGATCGCATACGATGACGCACGCGTGGCTGCCGCCCTTATCGGACGAAGAGGCGAAGTTCCAAATTTCCGCATCCCGTGCTGAATTAAAAAAGCTATTGAATCGGGATATTAAGCTCTTTAGCTTTCCATACGGAGCCTTGAACTGGCGCTTGGTGGAATTGTGCCGAGAAGCCGGCTATGAACGAGTTTTTAGCGTTTCGCCTACGCCCGCTTTTGCGGATCCAAAAGAATTCGTTACCGGCCGTATTGCTGTGAACCCCACGGATTCGAAGCTCGAATTTCGGCTCAAGATCCTGGGGGCATACCAATGGCTGCCGAGGGTCATCGCTTTTAAGCGGAAACTTCTTGGAAGACATTTTGATGCGAAAACCGAAATCTCACAACTGAGCAAGGAAACACGGTCCGAGCAATATGGCCTCAATTGAAAGCAGAGTAACGAACGCGATTCTTGAAAAGATCAGGTCGCGACGGGACGCGTCCGCCGATCCTGCAAATGAGTCAGCGGGACCTACTTCGCTCGTGCCCGCTAAAATCCGCGAGGCAAAGCTCTCGGATTATCAGGCCATCACGGATCTGAAACAGCGCTGGGGCCTGACCCCGGATCCGCTGGATAACTGGAAGCATCTATGGGAGCGCAACCCGGCGCTGAAGCATATGAAGACGAGCGGCGCGATTGGCTGGGTCGTGGAAGCGGAAGGAAAAATAGTCGGGTACCTCGCGAGCATTTCCTCTCTCTATCATTTTGAGGGCAAAACGTTGACCGCCGTTGTGGGGTCGGGATTCGTGGCAGAACCTGCCTACCGTGCGCACACCGTGAGGCTGATGGCTGCTTTTTACGCTCAAAAACCTGTCGACCTCTACATTTCCACGACCGCCGTGGAGGCAACCGGAAAAATTGCGTGCGCCTTCGGTTGTGTGCCCATGCCCCAGCCGGATTATGAGACTGTAATTTTCTGGGTGTTGCGGCCGTACCCTTTTGTGCAGACGGTGATGAAAAAACTGCAAGTCAAGCCGGCGTTTTCCAAAATTGGAGGCGCCTTCGCTTCGATCGCTGTAAGGATGGACAAGATTTTTCGAAGACGCTACCCGCGAGGATCGGCGAAAGAACTTAAAGTAAGCGAAATCAAAACCACCGAAATCGGAAATGAATTTGAAATTCTGTGGAATGAAAAACTTGCTGAAGGCACACGCGTGCTTGCCGATCGCAGTCTGGAATTCTTGCAATGGCACTACAATCTCCCCAACGACAAGGCCAAAACAAGCGTGCTTTGTTGCCGCAAGGATGGACAATTACTCGGTTACCTGACAATTCGCGATGAAGCGGGCCACGACAATGGTTTGCGGCGCTCCTGGGTCGTGGACATGATCGTGAAGCAGGATGATCCGGAAATTATACGCACTCTGATCGCCGCGGCTTATAAGCATGCGAAGAAATCGGGTAGCGACGTTCTTGAAGTGCAGGGATTCCCCGCGAACATTCGCAGTTTGTGTGCGCAATGGAATCCGTACTCGCGAACATTCCCTGCCACTCCTTTTTATTACAAAGGGGCAAATCCGGCGTTGCACAAAACACTTTCGGATGCCGCGCTATGGTATGGCACTCCCTTTGACGGCGATACAACGCTCATGCCGGA
>DATAPT010000445.1:0-8868 GCA_036265065.1 Candidatus Acidiferrales bacterium
GAAAACCAACTCTGAATATCTTTGCCCATGACTTCGTCGGGGCGAACTTGGTGTTCCCACACCTTGGCGTAATTTTCATTCCGGGAACATTGACCGAAGTATCGCTCCCATCTAGCCGTTGAGCGACGCACCGTGCCAAAAATCAGGAAGATTCCCTGATTGCGAATCAAAAGTTCCATCTTGTACTGAACACTTTTCCGGTCAAAGCTGATGAATAGAATTTTTCTCTGCGGAGCAAGGAACTCCAGCATTTCAAGAACATGATATCCCGCAGCGTCGTTAATTTCGGCGACGAGCTTACTTATGCGTTCGAGCAGTCGATTCTGTTCAATCTGGCCCCAAAGAACTTTTGGATCAATAACTTCTACTTTTATTTCAATAAGTTTAAGTTCGGAAAGGAGGGGATTAATCCAATGCTGATTATCTTGTCTTTGACTCAAAGGGCTCAACCTCAGCACTACAATTTTTGGGAATTCCCAATTCGGAACAAAAAACAATCACGCATCCAATCTAGGTGCGGGGGCGAGGTGTGTCAAGAAAAAATTGGGCAAACATTTGAATCCCTACCAGCCTGCAAATCAATGAAAATGAGAGAGCTGTGTAGATAACTGATCAATGCACGCCATTTCATTTCCATTTTGGGAATCACTGATATAAGGACATGCAGTCCCACTTAACTCACCGTTGTTTTTGAATCCGACCGAATACCACTGGCATCTGATCCGTGTTACCAGCCACATATTTCATTCGCCGAATTCAGACAATTGCCCGGGGGCATTCTGACTATTACGCAAGACAAGGATGGCAAAGGGCAAGCTCGAAAGTGGCGACGCGTGGGGCAATCCACTAAGATGAACAACCTATGAGAATGCCGGGCGGAGGAATGGGATCGCAACACGGGATGGCGATGCGCGCGGAGCGCGGCCATAGCGGGAGACGCTCGCGGGAAGATTCTTCCGGCGCAAACAAGAAGAAGCCTGTGCGCATTCTGGACCAATTGCCTCAAATCTGGGAGTTGATGCGGCCACGCAGAGGTTTGCTCGCCATCGGCATGGTGCTGATGGCCATCAACCGAGTAGCTGGCCTGGCGCTACCGTTCACCACAAAATATCTCGTGGACAACGTAATGATCCATCACCAGACGCGAATGCTCGTGCCGCTTGTCGGTGGAGTACTTCTCGCGACAATTTTGCAAGGTGTGACGTCCTACACGCTCACACAAACTTTATCGAAAGCGGCGCAGCGCATGATCACCGAGCTGCGCAGAAAAGTGCAGGAACATGTCGGGCGCCTGCCGGTCGCTTACTATGACTCGAATAAAACGGGCGCGCTCGTTTCGCGCATCATGAGCGACGTGGAAGGCGTGCGCAATTTGATTGGCACGGGACTCGTGGAATTTCTGGGCGGATTGCTGACGGCAGCCATCGCGCTGTACATGCTGTTGCGCATCAGTCCGGTGATGACAGGGCTTGCGGCGGGGTTGTTGCTCGTGAGCATGCTCGGGCTGCGGAAAGCGTTTGGAATTTTGCGGCCGATTTTTCGGGAACGCGCGAAAATCAACGCCGAGGTCAGCGGCCGATTGACGGAATCGCTTTCCGGAGTACGCGTGGTGAAGGGCTACCATGCGGAAGATCGCGAAGCCGATGTGTTCACCAAAGGCGTGCAGCGATTGCTCGACAATGTCATTAAATCGCTCACCACGATGTCCATGATGAGTTTTTCGACGACGGCGCTTGGGGGCGTGGTGGGCGCGCTCGTGATGCTCGTGGGTTCGCACCAGGTTCTGCAGGGAAAAATTACGGTCGGGCAATTCATGAGCTACACGGCGTTTCTGGCGTTCATGATCGCGCCCGTCTTTCAGATCGTCGGCATCGGCACGCAATTGACGGAAGCCGTCGCGGGACTTGAACGGACAAAAGAAGTGCTCGACGAGCGGCCCGAGGACGAAGATCCTCGGCGCACTGTTACGCTGCCGGACATTGTAGGAGAGTTGGCGTTCGACCATGTGAACTTCGCGTACGAGCCGGGAAAACTTGTGTTGCAGGACGTGGGTTTTCTCTCCAAGCCGGGCACAGTGACGGCGCTTGTGGGATCGTCCGGTTCGGGCAAATCGACAATCATTGGTCTTGTCGCGGCGTTTCACGTTCCGCTCAGCGGGCGAGTGATGGTGGATGGCGTGGACCTGTCAACGGTGCGGCTCGATTCGTACCGCACGCGGCTTGGCGTGGTGCTGCAGGAATCGTTCTTGTTTGACGGTACGATTCGGGAGAATGTGGCGTTCTCGCGGCCGTATGCGACGGAAGAAGAAATTCTGGCGGCCTGCCGCATTGCGCGCGTGGATGAATTCGCGGAACGTTTTCCGGAAACTTACGACACGATCATCGGAGAGCGCGGCGTAAAACTTTCCGGGGGGCAGCGCCAGCGCGTTTCCATTGCTCGTGCGATTCTGGCCGATCCGCGCATCCTGATTCTGGACGAGGCGACATCGAGCCTCGACTCCGAATCCGAGATGCTCATTCAGGAAGGCCTCGCGCAACTCATGCGCGGGCGGACGACGTTCGTCATTGCGCATCGTCTTTCCACGATTCGGCGCGCCGATCAGATTCTGGTGGTCGAGGGCGGAAAAATTGTGGAGCGGGGAACGCATGCTGAGCTGTACGCGCAGGCGGGGCGCTATCGCGACCTGTATGACAAGCAGCATGGGCTTGAGGCGAATTTATTTCTCGCGGCGGGCGAGGGAGAAATTCCGGAGCCCTCGGAGGCGAATGGGGCTGCTTCCAAAAATTCCGATCCGGATATGTTGCGGTTGCTGCGGGATCGGCAGGCATGAAATGGAAATGGGAAATAAAAAGCAAAAGAAAAATCGTCCGCCGGGAAAAAATAGTCCCACAAAATAATTCCACAAAAAATAATTTCTGATTTTATCGCGTCAGCGGCGCGAAGGATGCCGGCCCGGGGCAACGCCCTAGGTCGGCATCGCCGCCAAATTTGTGGCCGCTCTGAAAGATTGTGCGTGAGAACTCCAAAATTAAAACCTCAGCGGCTAAAGCCGAATTCATTTTGCAGAGCTTATGTCGTGGCTAAAGCCACGACCCACAATGAATATGGAATTCTCACGCTGACCTTTCAGGGCGCATTCCGTGAGGCGTGGGCGTAAACCCAAGGCGTTGCCCTGTGCTGGCTTACCACGGCGCTTTCAGCGCCGAAATGACCGGACCGCATGTTGACCCCATTCAACCGCAAGTCGGCCACACGTCAATCGCATGCTGACCATATGCCGACCGCAGTTTGACCGCACGCGAACTGGATGCGACGGCACGTCGACCCTATGTGGACCGCAAAGTAGAAAAATTTTCATGCGGATTTAGATTATGTTGCGGTGGGTGCCGATTCGGTCTATAAACCAGGGCCTATTCACAAGGACTTTGCAGGGGGAAATGATGCGAGCGAGAATTTCGGTTCGGGCGATGATTTTTGCGCTGACGCTTGGTTTCATGCCGACGGCGCTTCAAGCGCAAGAGCACCAATGGGAGATGCCGGGCGATGCGCAGCGGTGCCCGTCGAAATGGGGCGCGAAGGACGAAATTGGCTCCGGCAATTTGATGAAGTCGGGGATGGCGCTGAAGGCGGCGAAGCTGATTCGCACGGGAGAAGTTTTTTCGCTGGGATTCCATCTTTCTTCATCGTTGCCGCTCATTGGTTCGCGGCGTTTTGATTTGCATACGAAGCGCAGCACGGCGACCGATCCCGGCACTCGCGGCGAGAACGAAGAAATTGTAATTACCGAGCTGGGGCAGGTGGGCACGCAGCTCGATGCATTCGCGCACCAGATTTATGGCGGCGAATATTACAACTGCATTACCGATCACGAAATGAGTTTCGGAGGCGGGGGCGCGGCGAATGATCTGACGGCAGGATCGCGCCAGGGATTTCCGAAACTGGGCGTTGAAAAAATTCCGGACGTCATGACGCGCGG
Source organism: Candidatus Acidiferrales bacterium (assembly GCA_036265065.1). Lineage (GTDB taxonomy): Bacteria > Acidobacteriota > Terriglobia > Acidiferrales > UBA7541 > Palsa-360. The sequence goes on from DATAPT010000445.1 coordinate 3,977, forward strand.
CGTGCTGATCGATGTGGCGGGCATGAAAAATGTGGAGATGCTCCCCGCGGGCTATGTGATCACGGCGGACGATCTGCAGCAGGCGCTGGCGAAGGAAAAAGTGAAACTGGAAACGGGCGACGCGGTGATGATCAACACGGGCTGGGGCAAGCTGTACACGGTGAAGGATAAAGAAAAATATTTGAAGTCATCGCCGGGAATTGGAATTGATGCAGGGGAGTGGCTCATCAAGCAGAATCCGATGCTGGTGGGCGCGGACAATTGCTGCGTGGAAGCGCGGCCGTATCCCGGGCAGAAAATGAATCTGCCGATTCACGCGATGTTTCTGATCGCGAATGGCGTGTACCTAGTGGAAAATTTGAAGCTGGAAGAACTCGCGGCGGGGCACGCGTATGAGACGGCTTACATTATGACTCCACTGAAGATCGATGGCGGGACTGGATCGACCATTGCGCCGATTGCGGTGAGGTGAGGGTTATGTGGCGTAGGTTTACAGGCTGCGGAAAAAAGGTCTTGTTCTGTCATTCTGAGCGAAGCGAAGAATCTCTCTTCGATTTAAGTATAGGAAAAGAAACAAGGAGAGATTTTTCGCTTCGCTCAGAATGACAGAGTATTGGGTTTTTCCGCAGCCTGTTTAGCCTGTGAGGGGTAGGCCTTGCCGGATAGAAAATTAGAAGAACGGTTATTTGTTGGATGGACGATTATGTGTGCGCCTGCGCAGAACGAAAGACACTGACGGTTTAATTGCTGCCTAGACTAAATTCCACAGGCTGAAGCCTATGCTACTTAAACCTTACGGGAGCGGGGGGGCGGCTTCGGCGCTGGCGCGGACTACTTTGCGCGGCTGAATTTCGAGGTCTGGATTTTCCGAGGCGCGCTGCCTGACGAGTTGGATGAAAGCGGAAGAGGAGCGCGGCAAGGTGCGGTCGCGGCGGTAGACGATTCCCAACTCGCGCCACAGTTCGACGTCCTGGATGGGAATCAGTTTCACTTCGCCGGCGCGAACTTCATTGCGGGCGAAGCTGGCGCTGATCAGGGACACGCCGAGGTTGGCGGCCACGAAGCACTTGATCATTCCAACGCTGGTCAGCTCCATGGTGATTTGCAGCTGCGGCTTGTAAGGCCGGAAATGTTTGTCGAGCAATTGCCGCGTGTAACCGGTGCGCGGGAAAATCAGGGGCTGGTCGGCAATGTCTTTCATGCGCACGCTTTTTAATTTGGCAAGCGGGCTGCGCGGGCTGACCATGAGCATCACGCGATCGCGGAAAATCGGATGGAACTTCAGGCTGGCGGATTTCGCGGGCAGCGTAACGATGCCCACGTCGATCGATCCGTCTTCCACCTTTTGCAAAACCTTGTGGCTGAAATTTCGGTAGATGCTGATCTGCACGGAAGGGTAGAGGCGGTGATACTCCGCGAAAATATCCGGCAGTACATACAGGCAGGTGGCTTCGTTCGCGCCAAGGGCGAGCACGCCGCGCGGAGTGGTAGCTTTGTCGGCCACGGCCCGTTGCGATTCAGCGCGCAGGTTGGCCATCCGCACGGCATATTCAAAGAGGGTTTCGCCGGCCGAGGTGAGGCGCACGGACTTGCGTCCGCGATCGAAAAGTTTTTCGCCGTATTCCTGTTCGAGCTGGCGCACTTGCGCGCTGACAGCAGGCTGCGAACGGAACAATTTTTGTCCGGCGCGGGAAAAGCTGCCGAGTTTGGCAATTTCAATGAAGGTAGTAAGTTGATCGAAATCCATAGTTGAGGGCGGAATTATAGCAGAATCAGGGTGATTCCCCACAACTAATCCAAAAAAATAATGCCATCCATCACAAATTGAGATGCCCAAAGGGCAGCGGACAACTGCGCCCAAGAATGGTAAGATAGCAACTTTCCCGAAAGCAGTTCAGGGGCGCTCCGGAATGTAGGAAGCCCCCGCTTTCCCCGGGAGCCATTCAGGGAATGTAGCCGGAATCGAAACTAAAAGTGAAGTATCCAATGGTCAGGCCAAGGAGGCTGTAGCGTTTCAGGGGAATCAAGCAGTTAGGACCAAGTTGTCCGAATCGAAGGCGCCGAGCGCCTGTAAATTCAACAACACCTGGATCGTTAATTCCTGCTCACATGAGTGAACTATATCCATTTCGAGGGGTACCGCCGGCTCAGGGATTGTATAACCCTCAGCACGAGCACGACGCGTGCGGTATCGGATTTGTCGCCAGCATTGAGGGACGCAAGTCGCATGACATCGTCATGAAGGGCGTGCAAATCCTGATTAATCTGGCGCATCGCGGCGCCTGCGGATGCGATCCGCAGACGGGCGACGGCGCGGGCATTCTGATTCAGATTCCGCACGCATTTTTTGAACGCGAAGCGGTGAACATGGGCTTCACCGTGCCCGCGCCCGGCGAGTACGGCGTTGGCATGGTTTTTCTTCCTGTGGACACGCACGACCGCCTGATTTGCGAAGGCATCATTGAAAAGATTACACGCGAAGAAGGGTTGACGGTTCTGGGCTGGCGCGATACGCCGATCAATGGAAACACGATTGGGCGTCTGGCGAGGGCTTCGCAGCCGTACATTGAGCAGATTTTTGTGCGCAGCGCGCCCGGCATGGACCAGGATGCGCTGGAGCGCAAGCTATATGTGATCCGCAAACGCGCCGAAGCCGAAATCCTGGCCACGGACTTGAAGGAAAAAGATTTTTTCTACATTCCATCTCTTTCTTCGCGCACGATTATCTACAAAGGCTTGCTGCTGGCGCCGCAGATCACGGATTTTTACAAAGAGCTGTTGGATCCTGACGTGACGAGCGCGCTGTGCCTTGTGCACCAGCGCTTTTCGACCAACACGTTTCCGAGCTGGAAGCTGGCGCATCCTTATCGCTACATCTGCCACAACGGCGAAATCAACACTCTGCGCGGCAACATGAACTGGATGTACGCGCGGCAAAACGTGCTGCAATCTCCGCTGTTTGGCGATGACATCAAGAAACTTTTGCCGATCATCATGGCGGGCGGAAGCGATTCGGCCATGCTCGACAACGCCGTTGAGCTGCTCACGCTTTCCGGGCGTTCGCTTCCTCACGTGATGTCCATGCTGATTCCCGAAGCCTGGGATCATGACGACACGATGCCTGACGACATCAAGGCATTTTACGAATATCACGCCTCGCTCATGGAGCCGTGGGACGGTCCCGCAGCTGTGGCGTTCACCGATGGACGCGTGATTGGCGCGAAGCTCGACCGCAACGGTCTGCGGCCCGGTCGTTTCCTCGTCACCAATGATGGATTGGTGGTTCTCGCGTCCGAAGCGGGTGTGCTGCCGATCAAGCCGGAAGATGTGCGCATGAAGGGCAGGCTCGCACCCGGACGTATTTTCCTGGTGGACACTGAGCAGAAGCGATTGATCACGGATGAAGAAGTGAAGAAGCAGCTGGCCGCGCGGCAGCCGTACGCGCAGTGGCTCAAGGAAAATCAGATCACGCTCGATCATCTGCCGAGCCCGACGCATGTGCAGTCGACGGACCATGACACGATCCGCATGCGGCAGCGCGCCTTCGGCTACACGGACGAAGACCTGAAAACTATTCTGCTGCCTTCCGCGGTGAATGGCGAAGAGCCTATCGGCTCGATGGGCATTGACACACCGCTGGCATGTCTTTCAGACAAGCCGCAAATGCTATTCAGTTATTTCAAGCAGACCTTCGCGCAGGTCACGAATCCGGCGATCGATTCGATCCGCGAAGGCCTGGTAATGTCCCTCAATTCCTACATCGGAAGCGAAGGCAACATCCTCGAAGAGACGCCGAAGAATTGCCACACGCTGAAGCTGCGGCATCCGGTGATTTCCAACTGGCGGCTCGAAAAGTTGCGGCGAGTGAGCTGGGGCAGTTTCCTGGCGACGAGCCTTCCTATGTTATTTCGCGTGAGCGGCGGCGAGAATCAGCTGGAAGAGTCCATCGAAAATCTTTGCCGGCGCGCATCGCTTGCCATCAAGTCCGGCTACACGCTGCTGATTCTGACGGATCGCGGCGTGGATCATGAGTACGCGCCGATCCCTTCTCTGCTGGCGATGTCGGCTGTTCACAATCATTTGATTCGCGAAGGAACGCGCAACCAGGTCGCACTGATTGTCGAGTCCGGCGAGCCGCGCGAAGTGATGCATTTTGCGCTGCTGCTGGGCTACGGCGCGAGCGCGGTGAATCCATACCTCGCGATTGAAACGCTGGAAGATTTGCACCGCTCTGGCGCGTTTCCGGCGGAAACCACGTGGGACAAGGTTTTCAAAAGCTACATGAAGTCCATCGACAAGGGGCTTTTGAAAACGTTCTCGAAGATGGGAATTTCCACGCTGCAAAGTTATCAGGGTGCGCAGATTTTCGAGACGATCGGTCTGGACAAGGCGCTGGTCGACAAATTTTTCACCGGCACATCTTCGCGCATTCAGGGCGTCGGCATGGAAGTGCTGGCTCGCGAAGCGATCATGAAGCATGAGTTCGCGATGCAGCCGCCGCACTTGTCGGACACCGAGCTGCGCGTGGGCGGCGAGTATCAGTACCGCGTGCGCGGCGAGCGCCACTTACTGAATCCGACGACGGTCAGCAAGCTGCAGCACGCCGTGCGCCAGGAAAAGTTTGAGAGCTTCCGAGAATTTGCGGACATCATCAACCAGCAGAACCGCGATTTACAGATGCTGCGCGGCATGTTCGATTTCAAGCCGAATGGCCCAGCCATTCCGCTCGATCAAGTGGAACCCGCGGCGGAAATCGTGAAGCGCTTTGCGACCGGCGCGATGTCCTTTGGCTCGATCAGCAAGGAAGCGCACGAAACGCTGGCCGTGGCGATGAACCGCATCGGTGGCAAATCGAATACGGGAGAGGGCGGCGAGGACGAAGCGCGCTTCAC
>DATAPT010000446.1:0-14829 GCA_036265065.1 Candidatus Acidiferrales bacterium
AGTAATTGGGCGGCGACCATTCTCCCCGCACCAACCAGTATTCTGCAAAGGCGGGATAAATTAAAAACAATAAATTGACAGGCACAGCCAGTATGCTAGCTAATATCGTTAGTCGCACAAGCGAAATTCCAATGGGGCGCCCCCGGAATTTCCAGACTCTCAAATGCCGCATTCCTTGCATCCCCAGTATAATTATATTAATTAGGAGTGGGGCGGCGTAGTGTGGATGAAACCATACAACGGAGAAAAGGCCCAGAGCTGAAAACCCCAATTGCACGAATAGCAGTCGGAGTTTGCGGTCTAAAAACAACCACGGCAGCGTGATGAAAGGAATTGAAAATACAATACCAAGAAAAAAATTCCAAAATTCGAACACCTTTCTGCGGGAAATGCTTTTGATTCCCGCCCACCCAGGTGAGAATTCTGAAACCAAAGTGGAAGTATAAAAAGTCTTGAACTGTGGATTTGGATAAGATGGCGGGGTCTTCGCGTGTTGCCACACGAAAACAGGCGAGACCACGTATTCCCTTACTTCCATCGCAGTTGGGAAGACGAGCGGATTATTCGAGATTTTCCAATTCCAAAACAAAACAATTCCGCCGACACAAACACACGAAATAACTAACATCAAGAAAACACGATTCACATTTTTTCCCGCCGTCGAATCACGGCGAAAAACAAACCACCAAAGGAGGCTCATTGCAACGGGCACACAGTAGATGAACCCCTCCACGGGGCGACTCATTGCAAGGATTTGGACTCCCAAGGCGAACGGAATCACGTCACGGAGGCGCCATCTCCTAAGAATCCTCGGATAAGCTCCCATGATGAGCGCCGCACCGGTGGCCGGAACCGCCCCACCCCAATAGCTGTTTATCCAATATGAGTAAATTCCAAATCGCAGAATGACCAACATTCCACCAAGAAATGCCCATCTTGACGGCATCCATCCTTGCAACATCCACGTGATTGCCGCGCACATTGCGGCCATGCTTAATAGCACCCCAATCCACGGGTGCCCCATCAATTTTCCAAGTGCGAGAACTGCGCCTTGCATCGGAGGATAAATGGATGAATACGTCGGGTGCTGAATAACATGAAAAGTTTCGAAAAAATTCGACAGTGGATGTATTGGATTGGAAAGCCTGCCGTGAGCAAATGTATCCGCAGCAAGCAAGTAACTATATTCGTCATGAATCCATGGCTGCGGGACGGGAAGCCATTTGAGAAGAAGGACTCGCACAAGAATTGCAACGAAGAAGACCGTGAACAAGATTACAACTCGGTTGCCGGCGAACTTTGCCAGATTTGCTTCGAAACTGGAAAAAATCGATTCTCCGACCCCAGGACTTGGCCAAATCAATCCCAAAGAGATCACGAGGACAATCAAATATTGATATTCCATTAAGGAATCACCGGTCCATGCCGTTCAAAAAATTCCTTGAGATTTGCGAATATTCACCATTGTCAGAACGCGCCAGACTCCTGTCTATATGGAAGCTAAACTCCGTTTCCAAAATGACAAGATATTCAAACTAAAGAAGATAAGCTTATTACCGGCCAGCCATTAAATTACTAATCCTCTCGCAAAAAAACTGATTATGCAGAAGTACGTATTTTTTTGTAACGCAAGCGGACGAATTCGACTATACTTGGGGTTTGCATTTTGCAGTGCTGACCCCGCCTGAGTGGGTCTGCCGGGAATCGATGCCATGAACCTCGTAATCGAAAAGTTTCAATCGTCACAAGTGCGTAAAGACCTGCCCTCCTTGCGTCCGGGTGACACCGTGCGCGTGCATGTTCGCCTGAAAGAAGGCGAAGGCGACAAAGAGCGCATTCAGCCATTTGAAGGCGTGATCATCAAGAAGCGCGGAAAGTCGACGGGCGGAAGCTTTACGGTCCGGCGCGTGAGTTTTGGAGTCGGGATTGAGCGTATCTTCCCTGCGAACTCACCCTCCATCAGCTCCATCGAAGTGTTGCGCCAGGGTCGTGTGCGCCGCGCGAAGTTGTACTACCTGCGCGGGCTGAAGGGCAAGGCGGCTCGTTTGCAGCGCGTCGAGCGCGTGGAAACACCGGAAACCCCGGCCGCCGAAGAGACCAAGTCTTAAGATCTCCAGCGAAATTTAGCTTTGAAGAAAGCCCAGGGAATTTTCCCTGGGCTTTTTCATTTTGCGGTCCGTGCACTTTGCAAATACGCATCGCCTCGTCCTACTTTTTTATTCTGCATGCTCATCCTAATTTCCGCCGTGCTAAAATCCGCCTTGATGACGAGGCCATGTTCCAACAGATTCGAGCGCGAAGCGCGCAAGTGCGGCTGGCAGAGAATTGCTGGTCTTGACGAAGTCGGCCGCGGATCCCTTTTCGGACAGGTCGTAGCCGCAGCCGTCATTCTTGATCCCAAGCGCCGCATTGTTGGCCTGGACGACTCCAAAAAACTACCCGCCGAGCGTCGTGAAGTCCTCTCCATGCGGATTCGCGAACACGCGCTAGCCTGGGCTATTGCTGAGGTTGACGCGAGCCGCATCGATGCATGGAATATTTATCAGGCCAGCCGCATGGCCATGGCGGAAGCCTTGAGCCTGCTGAAAATCTCTCCCGATTATTTGCTTCTCGACGCCATGCAGCTTGACGTTCTGATCGAGCAAAAATCGCTGATTCACGGCGATGCGCGTTCCGTTTCCATTGCGGCCGCGTCGATCATCGCCAAAGTCGAGCGCGACCGGCAGATGCGCGAATGGGACCAAATTTATCCCCAATATGGACTCGCACAACACAAAGGCTACGCCACGCCCGTACATCTCGCCGCATTGCGCGCGCATGGCCCCACGCCGCACCATCGGTATTCCTTTTCTCCCGTGCGCGAGGCCGCCTGTTGGGCCGCGGGAGCAACCCAGGTTGCCTTGCCACTTTCCACGGTTGAATCGTCCTGAAATTTCACGGAACGTGGCATATCACCCATCCCTGCCGCAACCCCCCTCATTACTGCAACGTACGCTTTTAAATGGCTCGCGTTGACTTCGGATTTTGCCGCGTGCTAGCGTGAAATCTAAGCTTGTGAGGGACATCTTTAACCAATCCCGCAGGCTGCCCTATTTGCCGCGTCGCGGCGAATTGACGATGCACCATTGCCCGCGTTCGATGTTTTGACAGGGACAATGGAAAGAGCTTCTCAAGATGGCTTATAACAAGACCAAACATTTAAATGCGGCGCAAAAATATCTCCAACAGGGGAAGATGCCGCAGGCCATCCTCGAATACCAACAAATTCTTAAGAACGAGCCTAAAGACCAGGTCACTTTGATGACTCTGGGAGATCTATTTGTCCGCCAGGGCGATACGTTCCAGGCTCTCGAATATTTTGAACGGCTGGCAAAAATTTTCCTGAATGACGGCTTCACGACCAAAGCCATCGCTATTTATAAAAAAGTAGCCAAGCTCGCTCCTGAGGAAAGCCGCCCACTCGAGCGCCTCGCTGAACTGTACGTGCAACAGGGAGTCTTGAGCGAAGCGCGCCCCCTTTATTTGCAGCTGGCTGAAATGCAATTAAAAGCGGGGCGCCAGCCGCAAGCCGCCCTGTTGCTGCGAAAGCTGCTCGAAGCGGAACCTGATAATATGCGCGTCCAAATCAGGCTCGCGGAGCTTCATCTTTCCATGGGGCAGCAAAAAGAGGCCGTTGAAACATTTTATGGAGCGGCGCAAAGGCTGACCGACCAAGGCGATCATGCGGAAGCCGTCCGCCTGGCCGATCGCATCCTCGAACTGGAATCCGCGCACAAGCCGACGTTCCATTTAAAAGTACAGGCATTAAAGGCCGCCGGAAAAAATGCGGAAGCTGGCAAGCTTCTGGAAACTCTTCCGGATCGCGATGAAGGCGGCGAAACAACATCCATGTTGCTGAACCTGTACATGGAAAGTGCCCAGTTCGTGAAAGCATCCGACCTCGCGGAAAAAGTATTCGCGCGCGATTCTAAACAATTTGCGATTCCTTTGAAAATTGCAAATTCGCTTCTGGAATCCGGCGATGTAGAGCGCGCGCTTCGCATGCTTGGATTAGTCCGCGATGCGATGATCGACGCGGGTGAACATGAATCTTTGGCTCAATCGCTCCTGCGTCTCGCGGAAAGCAAGCCCGGACAAATTGAGCCACTTGAATGGCTCGTGGACCTGTATGGACGGGCCAGCGATTCGTTCCGCTTGCCGGATGCCCTTGCTCAGCTCGCGGCCGCGTATGAAGCCACGGGCGATGAACCTAAAGCGCTCGCGACCTACGAAAAATTGCTGGAGCGAACTCCCGAAGACGAAACCACGCGTCGCAAGTATATGCGTTTGCGCTCGAAGTCCGGGCTGGAGCCGCTTTCCGGAGAAATTTTGTCGGTTGTGAAAGTAACTCCGGTCGAAGAACCCACTCAGCAATCCGTAAATACCAAATCTCCTGGTCCATCGCTGGACGAAGAAACGGAACGCTACGTTACGCAAGCTCTCACCGACGTCGATTTATTTTCAAGCTACGGCCTCACGCAGAAAGCCATCGATCTCCTGGAATCTGTACTGGACCGCGCTCCGCGCCATGCTCCAATTCTCGAAAGATTGCTGGACCTTTCTGTAGGCTCGGGTAATAGCGTGCGCATTGCGGAACTTGCCGGCATTCTGGAGCAAATCGCCAAAGAGCAGAATGATCGGGGGGGTGTGGAGCGATATTCCGAGCTTCGCCGCCGCTTCCAACCCGGCGCAGTTCGTGCTCCGGAAGACGAAAAGTCGCCAGAGCCTTCCGCACCCGTTACGGCGCCCGAATTTTCCGTCCCTGTAATTCAAGCGGAGCTCGATGAACCCGTGGAAGAGGCTCAGTCGCAAGCGGAATTTAGCGTGCCAGCACCGATTCCCGAGCCGGTGGAAGCAGAATCCAGCGTGCACGAAGTGGATCTTTCCGACGAGTGGGCCGCGTTGTCCCAGCAACTTGAAACGGCAATGATGGATGAGCCTAAACCCGCCGTCCGACATTCCGAATCGCAGCCGCAAGAAATGGAAATTCCGTCTCCTGTCCTGGTTCCTGAGCAAACAGCGCAATCTGAAGCGGAAGCAACGGCACAAATCCCGGCATATGAATTCGAACTGCAGGCAGCCGAACCTGGGGGAGCCGCGCGAAGCGAAACCCAAGCGGCAGACTCGATGATCGCGGACCTTGCGGGTGATTTGGATTCATTTGCTTCCTCCCTGGGAATTTCGAATGCGCCGCCGCTTGCGCCGCCAAAAGTTTCCAATCCCACACCCGTCGCGCCCGTCCCCAAAGCGCCTGCGGCGTCATCGCCCGGAAACGGAACAAAGGCTCCTGCATCGCTGGGATCCCTGGACGGACCTTTGGGCGACCTGTTCGAAGAATTTCGCAACGAGCTGGGCGAAACAAAAGAAGACGAAGATCTCGAAACGCATTACAACCTGGGAATCGCTTACCGGGAAATGGGCTTGCTGGAAGAAGCCATCAGCGAATTTCAGAAAGTGGCCAGCTTTGCCGATAAGGGGCCCGCTTTCCGATATGCCATGCAATGTAGTACCCTTTTGGGATTGGCATTTATGGAGAAGGGGCAGCCAGCCATAGCCGCAATCTGGTACGAACGTGCTCTCAAAACCCCTGGGCTTGACCAGGAATCGATTCTCGCGTTGCGATACGATTTGGGAGTCGCTCAGGAGTTGGCGGGAGATGAAAAAGCGGCATTCAACAGCTTCTCGCAGGTGTACGCGTTGAATATCGATTACCGCGACGTATCGGAACGAATTGCCCTTCTTGGGAAGGCGCGTTAACCGCACCTCGAATGAAATCTTTCCTGCACGTGTTACTTACCCTGGATGTTTTTCTGCTCGGCGTGCTGCTGATCATGGTTCCCTGGTACGGCTATTGGGATCATAATTTTTTCCTCGATAAATTTCCCAGCCTGATTCCCATTCTCCTGCACCCTTCCATGCGCGGCGCTGTCACGGGTTTGGGAACCCTCGACATTCTTCTTGCATCCAGCATGTTGAGAGGACGGACGCCCTCCGTTGCGAATCGAGCGTAATCCGATTTTCTGTTACGTAACGGATCGGCGATCGAAAGAAGTTTTCCCTGCTTCCGCGCGTCCCGGGCCCGCCCGCGTCCTTCTGCCTGAAGTCAGTTCGCTTTACGATTCGATTCCCCGGGCCATTGCCGCGGGAGTCAGCTGGATTCAAATTCGCGAAAAAGATCTCGATACCCGCCCCCTGCTGGAAGTCGCGCGCTTTGCCGTTGCTAAATCTCATGCGACATCTACGCGCGTGCTGATCAACGATCGACTGGATGTGGCGCTGGCCGCCAACGCCGCGGGTGTTCACCTCGGCGAAAAATCGCTAGCACTCGAAGTGGTAACCGAATGGCGGCGCTCCAGCGGACGAACGGATTTCCTGATTGGCGTTTCCTGCCACTCCCTTGAAGCCGCATGCAATGCTGAGGCGCGCGGCGCCGATTACGTTTTTTTCGGCCCGGTCTTCGCCACCCCATCCAAGGCGGCCTTCGGCGCGCCGCAAGGAATCGATCGGCTCCGCGAGGTGTGCGCCTCCGTTAAAATTCCTGTGCTGGCTATTGGCGGCGTAAATCTGGAAAATGCGCGGGATTGCCTGAAAGCGGGAGCCTCGGGTATCGCGGCGATTCGACTATTTCAGAATGCGAAGGATTCCGCTGAGCTAGCCGCCGAATTAAAAAGAATTTCGATTTAAGTAGAACAGGCTTCAGCCTGTTTTCTTTTGAATTTTTAAAGGGCAGCCACGCGCGAATCGACAAAACCAAACAGGCTGAAGCCTGTTCTACTAAATCCACTCTACTCCCAAATTTTTCAGCTTCTCGCGAAGCCCATACATATCCAGGCCCAACTCGCCGGCCTTCAGGCGCTCGCGATTTTTGGCTTCTTTCGCGAGGCGGGCTTCGCACGCGCGCACAACCTCGGCCGCATCCTGCCGCGGGACGACGACAATTCCGTCCACGTCACCAACAATGATGTCTCCGGGATGAACCAGCGCTCCTGCGCAGACAATGTCGATGTTCACGTATCCGGCGGTTTCTTTCACCGTTCCCTGTGCGGAAATCGCGCGTGAGAACGCCGGGAATTGCATGGCAGTTAAATCCGCGACGTCTCGCACCCCGGCGTGGATCACCAGTCCCTTGATTCCATGCGCCTGGCAGGACGTAGCCAGCAATTCTCCGAAAAATCCATCGGTGGAATCGGAATGAGTCGCAACGACCAGAACGTCACCCGGCTTGCATACTTCAATTGCGGCATGGAACATCAGGTTATCGCCGGGATGGCATAGGACCGTCACCGCAGGACTGCCGATGCGCGCAGTCGGATAAATCGGACGCATATAAGGAAGCATCAGGCCCGTGCGGCCCTGCGCTTCGTGTACAGTTGCCGTGCCGAACTCTCCGAGTTTTCGAGCAAGCTCGGGATCGGGCCGCTCGATATTGCGAACGATTCTCGGCTTCATGGAAAATTCTCCGTCCTCGATTTAAATTTCGTCAGCGAACAAACTTTTCGCTAATTTTTATTTCGATTACTCACGCCAGGAGCGCGGACGGATTCGTGACCGTCATTCGCCGAATCTGATCGACGCTGAATCCGGCATCCAGCATTTTCTGCGTGAACATCGCGAAACCTTCGGCGACGGGTGGATTAATCGTTTGGCCCAGGTCAGTGGAAAGCACGCAGCGCTCCGGGCCCACAACACGAATCGCTTCCATCACCGCTTCCCACGGAGCTTTTCCCGTGTGCATGGTGGTGAAGCAATGCTCGATGAATGCGCCCATGTCCGCGAGATGTTTCTGCTCGTCGGCGGTCAGATTCTGCGACGGAAATTCAGCGTGCGTCACCAGCACTTTTTGCGTTCCCAAGGCTCTTGCGGTCTTCACCAACTCAAAAATTTCCACGCGACCCAGATGCCCCGTGGCCAAAATCAAGTTGTGCTTGGCGATGATCTCGATACAGCGCTTCGTAACTTCCGATGTATTTCCTTCCAGATCGAGCACCGTCAGCGGCGGTGGCGCGATTCCCGTTGCCGCAAGTTCGCGCTGAATTTTCGCCCAGAACGGCAGCTTCACGTTTGGCCCATCCAGGCGCCCGGCCGTTTCATTATTTGCATCGACGGTCGGAAACCATACGATTTTGCAGCCGGAGCGCCCAGCCAGTTCCAGCGCCACGGGATTCAGTCCGCCCACGGAATGATTCAGCGTGATCGCGCCGTAAGCGGCGATTCCCGGCACAGCTTTCGTCACGACCTTGGCGCGCTCCGCCGTCGGAAAATAATGCGACTTCAGAACAAATCCCTTCAGCCCGCGTCCCAGAAATTCTTTCGCCAAATCCAGGTCGTCAACTCGCCGCTCAATCACGTCCGGCGCAACGTGTACCTGCAAATCATAAGCGCCTTGCAGGCACTTCCACGCGGAGTCCGTGACCGGCGTGACGTTCGCTCCGCCTTCTCCCCCGCCAGTCGACATTGCGGTCATATCGTGTGGTCCTTTCCCTTGAGCAATCTATTTTTAACTCAACAAAATGACACGCAAATTTAAACGAATATCTAAAATTTTTTGAATTGAATTTGATGGCACCGAATATACCCTATCTTCGACTCATTTCAATAGAAGAGGCTTTGAATACCGTAGGCTCCTCAGGCCGCGGAAAAACTCACTATCACTGTCATTCCGAGCGGAGCGAGGAATCTCTCTTCGAGTTAACAATAGGCAAACAAAGAAAGAGAGATTCCTCGCTGCGCTCGGAATGACAGACTAATTCACTTTTCCGAGGGCTTCAGAGTCTGCGGTGGTTAGTCCTTGCAGGGACAAAAATCCACAGGCTGAAGCCTGTGCTACTCAAACCCATCGACTCAATTTATTTTTTGTAACACGGAGAAAGAAAATAATTAATGGCAGCTTTGCTCGTCAGCGAATGTGCCGCTGACAAGCATGGAACTGAGGAACCGGCTGCAATTGGCGATCTTGGCAAGATTGGGATCGCTCTGCAGCGCGTCGGGGCGAACGGAATTCGTAGCATTCAGCGACTGGCGCGCGGAAACCACATCATTTGCCCAGCGTGACAAATTTGAAAATTCATTTTGAAGAAGTTGCATCGCATCTCCATCTCCCGGCGTGGACGCCGCGATGCTCACTTGATCGAGATTGTATTGCACGCGATTTTGATAGTCCTGCGGCCACGTTCCGACGACTGGCACTCCGTACGTCAGAATCGTGCCAACCGCTCCGCGCCACTCTCGCATCTCCGCCAACTCGGCAATCGCCATGCTTGCAAAGTTTCTAGTGAGCGCTCCAGAAGGAACCGGCTGCTGCGAAGGCTGCTGAGATTCAGGTGCTGGTGCTGGCGCTTGAGCTTCGGCCGGCTGAGCCTCGGGAAAAGAAAGGACCACTCGATTGGGCTCGAGCGTCAAGGAGCCATTCATCAGCTGCGCCACGGTTTCCACGTCGATATAGGCGTGGCCATTCATTTGAACGACGCTTCCCTGTTGTTTTCCATTCACGATCAGAGCACGGTTTGGTTTGGTCTGCGCAAATAAAATTCCCGCGAACACAAAAATTATGGTGAACAGAAAGGCATAGAGGATTGCGTTCCGTTTTTTCATGTTAACCCCGCTTCCATGCAAATCGGACTGCGGTCAACCGCCAATCCCTAGGTTACAGCGATTGCAGCCGGGCTCCTAGCGGCAGTTCCTGTAAAATTTGATGCAATTAAAATGGAAAGGAGGGTACATAAAACTAAAAAGGGCGAAATGCGCGGCCTTCGCGGCAGTTCGCCCCCTGTGCCTTTGTTTCTTAAAACTAGCGGAGTCCGCCCGCCTCGTAGCGCGTCACGGGCTTTTGCCCGTATTTTTCCAGTCTTTCTCTGAATTTCCTCTGCGCCCTCTGTGTTAAGTTTTTTACTTGATCGCGAGAGGATTCACCGGCGACGCCACAGCGCCCGTTACCGGCAAAGCCGGCGCCACAAAAAGAAATTCGTAGCGCTTGTCCTCCGCACATTCTTTTGCCAGTTCGGAAAGATCGAATATTTCGCCCACCGTGAGCCCCATGATAGGAATGGAAATCCAGTGCCAGGGCTGGTTGGCATCATCCGATTCGTTTGGCCGGACTTCTGCTCCCCAGGTATCCGTGGCGATGGCGGCGACTTGCTTCTTGTGCAGCCAGTCAAGAGTTTCAAACGCCAGGCCCGGAGCGTCGCCACCCGAATATCCGTCCCACGTTTTTGCAGAGAGCATCGCTTCCATCTGCCCTGTGCGAACGATCAGATAATCCCCGCGCCGCACTTCCACTCCAAAATGCTTTTCAGCCTTGTCAAGCATTTCGTTGGTGATGGCAAACGAATCCGGCAGGTATTCCATTCCGAGCATGCGCGGAATATCAAGCAGCACGCCACGCCCCACCATGCGATCCTTGGTCTTCTCAATGCCGCATTTCTGCGCGCCCGCCGAGGTCACTGTGCGGCAGTCGTACCCATTCCACATGTGATTGCCATAAAAAATGTGGCCCAGCCCATCCCACTGCGTGCCGGCTTGAGTTGGCATCATGATTATGTCGTCGGAGCCGCGGATTTTACGGCTGTCCAGGACGCCCGAGTACGCATCGGTTCCCGTTCGCAACATCAAGTGAATGGGATTGAAGCGCCCCATAGCCGGGTATTTCGACTTCCCGCCCTGCGGTCCATTATTGTCAAAGTTCAGAGCAAGTGAAATGACTTTGCCCCGTTGCACCAGGCGCGTTGCCGCGACAATGTCTTCCGGCCGCACGTAGTTCAGCGTTCCAATTTGATCGTCCGGGCCCCATTTGCCCCAATTTTTTAGCCGCTCCGCCGCCGCATGTATATCGGCCATGGTCAATTTGCGCGTTGATGCTCCCGAGTCTGCCATCCGTCCTCCAAAGTCTTTGGTTCGTAGCTACTGGATTATTCGAACCTATAATTTCAGCCCGTCATTGTACTGGAATTGAAAGTGAGGCGTCTGCGGTTTTATGTGGCATAGGCTTCAGCCTGTGCGGGTTTTGGACTTGCAAGGACTAAACCCGCACAGGCTGAAGCCTATGCCACGAAAAGCCAAGTCCTCGTATCACTACAAATCCTACTTGTCCGGAAGGGCGAAAACGTAAATCGCATCGCCGCTTAGCGGGTAGCGCACGTCGGGCAAAATTGTGCGCGGCACGTTGCGCGGGCTGCCGCCGCCGAGGCCGGTAGTGACGGCTACGTATTGCTTGCCGCCAACGCTGAAGGTAACCGGGAAACCTTGCACCGATGTGCCAAGGCGCGTTTGCCACAGAGTTTTTCCAGTATTTACGTCAATGGCGCGGAAGACGCGATTAATGTCGCCAACAAAGGCGATGCCGCCAGCGGTCGAGAGCACTGCAGTAAGGAACGAGGGCCGCTGCTGCACGTTCCAGATTTCTTTCATCGTCTTCACGTCGAAGGCGGCGAGACGCCCGACGTTGCCATCCGTGCCGGGCATTTCGTAAAACAGGCGGTCGCCCTGCGTGCCGCCCGAGCCGTCGACGAACTCCACCTTGCGCCCGGCCATTTCCATGCAGCTCTGGCTGAGCGGGATGATGAGGTGCTCCGTTGCGGGATCGTAGCTCATGGCCTGCCAGTTGTGGCCGCCTTCCGTGCTCGGGCAGATGGGAGTCCACTTGCCGATTTCCTGTTCGAGAATGTCAGGCCGGTAGGTGAGCTTTCCTGTTTTTTCATTCACGTTAAAAATATTTTGAAATAAAGTTTCCTTCGCGCCGATAAATTCTCCGGTCTTGCGATCGAGCTTCCAGAGAATCCCCGCTTTGCCGATTGTGAAGAGCGTCTTGCGGTCGCCGATATCGACCAGCACGCGCTCGTACACTTCGTCCATGTCCAGCGTTTCGCCCTGCACATGCTGGAAGTACCAAGCGAGTTTTCCATCGTCAGGATGCAGCGCGAGCGTCGAACTCGAATATAGTGCGTCGCCTTTTGTGCCGCGGCTCACCTGCATCCACGGCTTGGCTTGCGCCACGCCCCAATACGTCAGATTCAGTTCGGGATCGAAGCTGCCCGTGATCCAGGTTTCCGCGCCGACGCGCAACATGTTCGATAGATCGCCCCACGTGTCGCCGCCGGGCTCGCCCGCGCGCGCTAATGTGTTGAAGCGCCACAAAAATTTTCCGGTCGCAGGATCGAGCGCGCTGATAAAGCAGCCCTGATCCTTTTCGTTTGCCTTGTAACGATCGCAGCCGTTCTCGCCTTGCACAACCTGTCCGTGAATGATGATCGGCCCGCTCGAACTTCCGTAGCCCTTCGCAGTGTCGCCCAGTATTGCGTCCCAAACAGTTTTTCCCGTGCGCGCGTCGAGCGCAAACACATGCGCGTCGGTTGTGGCGATAAAAACTTTATCCTGGTAAATGGCCATGTTACGCATGGCGCCGGTCCCGCCGGATGAGATTTTTGGAGGCCGCAGGCGGTTTTCCCAGATGAGGTCGCCGGTGCGCGCGTCAAGCGCTTGAACGATGTTGTCTGTGTTCACCAGGTAGATCGTGCCGTTGTGAACCAGCGGCGTGGGCTCGTTGGCTGCCACGCTGTCATTCATATTCCATTCCCAAACAAGCCGAAGATCTTTCACGTTGTCGTGATTGATTTGCGAAAGCGCGCTGTGATTCCATCCCTGGTAATTGCCGCGGACAATGAGCCAATCGCTCGGGTCAGGCTTGAGCAGCATCTCATCAGTCACCGGCACATAATTTTTCACTTCGCCCATAACCGTGAGCCCGAGAGGCCCTCCTGCGCCAGGCCGCGCGGTTGCCGCAGGTCCTTCCTGCTCCGCTGGTGGTCGGACAGGCGCGACGCCGGTTGTGACAGCTCCAATCGGTACGATAGTTTCCGGCGTCAGCGCTTTTGCGCCTGGCGTCGCGCCATTGGCCTGCAAAATGTAGGCGACTAGATTGGCGGTTTCCTCTTCACTTAGCGAGCCGGGATTGCTCAGCGGCATCGCGGTTCGAATGCGAGTGAAGAGATCGCTCGTTGGCCGGTTGCGCCACATGTTCATAAAATTGGGGCCGGCGAGTGGAGGCGCTTCGAACGTGCCTTTCATGTCGGGCAAGTGGCAGGCTGAACAGGTCGCTGAGTAAATGGTGCGCCCCGCGCTTGCCTGCACGGATGTGAAGGGGCCGCTGCGCGCCGGTTGTTGCGCTGATTGTTGCGCCGCGGCAGATTTGTTTCCAGCCAGCGATACTGCAAAAATGATGGCGGCGAATGCTGCGAAGCGGCTTACACAAGATCTACGTTTCATCATAATTTTCTCAGCAAAATTTCAGGTCCGGGCATTATAGCGCCCACCTTCAGGTGGGCATCTTGCGCTCCGGTACATGCCCACCTGAAGGTGGGCGCTACACGGATCACTTCAAAAGCCAGCCCCACAAATTTCCGTCTGGCGCGCCCTGCGATTGGATTTGCACATACAGGCGACCGCTTCGCAGATCTTCGATCTGGTCCGGTGAAAGATCCACCGTGCCGGTGACTGCCCCTTTTTCCGCTTTTGTAACCATTAAATCCAGAATTGCCGGGCCGGGAATTCCCTTCGGACTGCGATGAATCTGCACGGTGGTTGCGGGCGAGCGCAGCCCTTCGAATGCTCCTTGAATCGTTAGCTTTTTACCATTCAATGTGGCCGTAAGCGAACCGGTTCCTGCAACGGTGGATAACATGGAAACGTTGATTGGGACTGGCGAAAGGCGTGCCTTGAAAGTTTCCACACTTTGCGCGGCGAGGACGGAAGCGAACAATAAAAATGCAGCCACCAGAAATTTCGCCAATTCCGCATGGTTCGCGCGCTTTATCACCGTCATTGGTATCGACCTTAGCCCCGGAGGACGGGGAAGTTCCCATTTAAAGTTTGAAATTTCAAATCGAATGCCAAACACCGGTTTCCGGCTTTGCGCCATTGCTAATCAGCACGACGCCGCCAATGCCGGTCATATCGACCCGCACTCCGGAGCTGCTCTGGGGACTGCTCGCAGCAGGACGAGAAAGAAAACAAATCGACGCCACCCTCAAAACTGTGGCGGAAAGACTCAGCCCTCTGCAATCGGGCCAAGCCCTTCCGCCCCAGTGATTCGGCTTAAATGATGCTTAATTCGCCAATGGATTGGGGCGAATCTGCATATGGGTTACCGAGCCTTTGTGCGTTTCCGTGAATTTTGGCATGTAGGAGCTGTAGGTCATCCAAAGACCTCTGCCCTTCCAGCCCGCGTTGGGGTCGTCAATTCGACCATCCAAACCGCGCGTGTAGTAGGGCAACGGGTAAGGAAGGTGAAATACAGAGAATTTTTCCGTCTTCGGATCGAATATGAACATTGCGTCCGAAGCGGTTCCAGTGATAATCACGGTGTCCTTGCCGAGACCCGACGCGTTGAATTGATCTACCCACAGGAAGTAGGGGAAATCGGTGGTGCCGGTTTCGCTGCCGGTGCCCTTAAATTTCACACCCGGGTTTTCCCAGAATTTCCACTGGCCGGTCTTGACGTCCAGGCGGCCGAGATGACCGCTGCCGAGCGAAACCCAAACATTCCCGTCCGTGCTGAAGTCAATGCCATGCGGGAAACGTCCCGGAGCAGGCAGCGGGTAATCTTTGAATTTGTTCGTCTTTGTATCGAGCATGTACACCTTGTTCGCCGGCCCAATCGCTTGCGGAGATGTTTCCCAAACGGTGCCGTCGATGGGGCTGATCGCCACGCCGTAGCCCGTGCCGGGGATCATTTTCTTGGTGTCCATATCGATGCGCATCCAGGTCTTCTGAGCAGCTACCTCAGTTCCCTGAATATTG
>DATAPT010000447.1:0-5530 GCA_036265065.1 Candidatus Acidiferrales bacterium
CCCGTCACACAGCTTTCCAGGTGGATCCGACAACGGAAAATTTCCTCCGAACGACTGACAAATATTTATCTGGATCGTCTGAAGAAATTCGACCCAAAACTTCGCTGCGTAATCAGCCTGACAAGCGATCTGGCCCTCACACAAGCCAAAAAAGCGGACGCGGAAATTGCGGCAGGGAAGTATCGTGGCCCGCTCCATGGAATTCCCTATGGTGTGAAAGACCTGCTCGATACGTCCGGTATTCCGACTACATACGGCGCCGAACCGTTTCGCAATCGCATTCCTGCTGCAAATGCCGCCGTCGTGAATCGTCTGCAGGAGGCCGGCGGAGTGCTCCTCGCAAAGCTCAGCATGGGCGCGCTGGCGTTGAACGACATTTGGTATGGCGGGCAGACCATGAATCCGTGGCTGCTTGAAGAAGGCTCTTCAGGATCGAGCGCAGGGCCGGGAGCGGCCACAGCAGCGGGCCTCGTAGGCTTCGCGATTGGCAGCGAGACGGACGGCAGCATCGTTAGTCCTTCTATGCGTTGCGGAATTACGGGCCTGCGTCCCACATACGGCCGCGTGGCGCGCACCGGAGCGATGACGTTGTGCTGGTCGCTCGACAAGCTGGGCCCCATGACTCGAAGCGTCGGCGACGCAATGCTTGTGCTGCGCGCCATTTCCGGGCCGGACCCGGGAGATTTGTCGAGCGTGCCAAGCAAACTGGATTTCGATTCCACGGGAAACGTTCGCGGACTACGCGTAGGCTATTTCCCCGCCTGGATGAAGGAAAGTCCTGCAACCGATGTGGACCGCAGCGCGCTGGACGCAGTCGCGAAGGCCGGCATGGTTCCTGTGGAAGTTTCGATTCCGAACTGGCCATACGATTCGCTGGATCTAATTTTATTTGCGGAAGCAGCCGCTGCATTTGAAGACCTGACGCTGAATCACGGCATCGATCAGCTAAAGATGCAAGTCCCAGACGCCTGGCCGAACATTTTTCGCCAATCGCGATTTCTTTCCGCCGTGGATTTTGTGCAAACCGATCGTTTTCGGCGCAGCGTGGCAATGGAAATGGCGAAAGTTTTCTCCAGCGTCGATTTGCTTCTGGTGCCTTCGCTGCGCGATGAAATGCTCACCATTACAAATTTCACGGGGCATCCATCGCTCACGCTGCGAGCAGGCTTTGTAAACGTGTCGACGGCGCGAAGCGATTGGGCCCCTGATCCCAACAAGCCGCTCCCAACGTTTTCTCCGCCGCGCCGCGTCCCACATGGCATCACGTTAATTGGCCGTCTTTTCGATGAGGGGACTCTTGTTCTCGCGGGTCTGGCGCTGGAGCAAATTTTTCAGGTAGCCGTAGAGCAGCCGCCTGGTTTTTAAGTCAACGGTGGTGAAGAAGAAAGAAATTAGAGTTCTAGTAAAAGTGTGCCCGCGGCTTTGATCCGTACTTCACAAATCACCCTTCGCATGAGCTCAGCGCAAGCAAATCACGATTCACGAATCATGCGAATTACCGCCTGGGTAAATTCCTGCGTCGTAGCCGTTCCTCCCACATCCCGCGTGGTATTTTTTCCTTCTCGATATACCTTGTCCAGTGCGCTTGAAATACGCCGGGAAGCTTCCGTTTCGTTAAGATAATTCAGCATCATGGCCGCAGACATGACAATCGCCGTAGGATTGGCTATCCCTTTGCCGACAATGTCCGGCGCAGTTCCATGCACCGCTTCAAACAACGCGGATACATCTCCGATATTTCCGCTAGGGACGACGCCCAGACCGCCTACAAGTCCCGCACCCAGATCGCTGACCACATCCCCATACAAATTAGGTAGGAGCAGCATGTCAAACTGCGCCGGGTTCATCACCAGTTGCATGCACGCGTTGTCCACAATCAATTCGTGATACTCGATGTCTGGAAATTTTTCCGACACCGTCCGGATGGAACTCAGAAAAAGGCCATCCGAAAGCTTCATGATGTTGGCTTTATGGATGGCATGAATTTTCTTGCGCCCATTCTTGCGCGCATATTCAAATGCGAATTTTGCGATGCGCGTGGAAGCATACTCAGTAATGATCTTCAGGCTCTCGACGACACCCGGCACAACCGTATGCTCGAGGCCCGCATATAAATCTTCCGTGTTTTCCCGTACGATCACCATGTCCACGCCAGACCATCGTGAAGAAACCCCAGCCACATTCCGAACCGGGCGCAAATTGGCGTAGAGATCCAGCTCCTTGCGCAAAGCAACGTTGATGCTCGGTGGCCCCTGCGCAACAGCCGTGGCCATAGGCCCTTTCAGCGCCACATGCGTTCGTCGCACCGACTCCACAGCCTGCTCGCGCGGAAATTCTCCAACTCGCTTTCCGTCTTTCAGTGGAGCTGCAAATACTTCCCACTCCACTGAAACACCGGCGGCCTCGACAATCTGCGTGGCCGCATTGGCAACTTCAGGTCCGATCCCGTCGCCGGGAAGAAGTGTAATTTTATGAGTCATAGGTTCACCAATCTTACGGGATGACATCCCATTTGTCGAAAATCCTACCAGCTCGCTGTAGCAAAGTTGCCACTCGGATTTGTGGCACCGGCGGTTTCATGCTGCGCGAACAATACGAAACCCGACGGCGAGACGCCAGCGCCACAAAAAAACGGTCAACCGCGCTCGGGGTGTTGTATGGAGTCTTTATCAAGCGCAGCAATTTAGGCACACCGCCTCGAATCTTTTATGCGTTAAGCACATCAAATGTTTATAGTTACTTGTGCGTGTAGTTGTACGACCGACGCAAAGTTTTTGCGACTTGTGCTATAATCATGGCGTTACAAATATCGCCGAATCCGGCAGGGAGTGAAGGTACTGAAATGATTCAAGTTACTCCAGTGGCCACAACCAAAGTAAAAGAGATTATGGGCCAGCAGAATCCAGCGCCCGTTGCGCTTCGCGTGGCTGTCGTGGGCGGAGGTTGTTCGGGGTTTAGCTATCACATGGCTTTTGAAAACGCCGAAAATCCCACCGACAACGTTTACGAATTCGATGGACTGAAAGTTCTGGTCGACCAGATGAGCGAAATGTATCTGGAAGGCGTTTCCATCGATTACATCGAGACGCTCGAAGGCGCCGGCTTCAAGTTCAACAACCCGAACGTGAAGAGCACCTGCGGCTGTGGCAGTTCGTTCAGCGTTTAAGAACGCCGCACAAATCTTCACTCCCAATGCATTTGCTTATGGGCCATTGCGAATACCCGCATTGGCCCATTTTCTTTTGCCGTTCAAGTTTTTAACGTGTTTTCGTGATCTCGTTGCAATGCTTTACCGTGCCCCGTATTCTATAGTGCGCCCATGAAAATAGCCCTTGCCCAGCTCAATCCTACCGTCGGCGATTTTGCCGGGAACTCCGCTAAAATCCTGGACTATTCTCGACGCGCTCTGGAAAAAGGCGCGGACTTAGCGGTCTTTTCCGAGCTTTGCATCTGTGGCTATCTGCCCATGGACTTGATCGAGCGGCCCCATTTTATCGATCGAAACGAAAGGGAATTGGCTCGCCTCGCCAAGCTGTTACCGCTTCCCGCCATTGTCGGCTACGCGGCTCACGCCAACGGCAAGACCGGAAAATCCGCCGCCAACGCGGCTGCCCTCCTGGCAAACGGAAAAGTCGAATTCGTTCAGCACAAAATGCTGCTGCCCACCTATGATGTTTTTGACGAATCCAGGTATTTTCAACCTGCCGCGGCGCAAAATGTTTTCCTCTTCGGCGGTCAAAAATTGGGCATCACCATTTGCGAGGATATCTGGAATGACAAAACATTCTGGGCCAAACCTCTTTACGAACGCGATCCCGTTTCCGAACTCGCCGCGCAACACGCCAGCATGATTATTAATATTTCCGGTTCGCCGTATACGATCGGCAAGCGAACTTTACGGTCAGACATGTTGCGTTCGCTCGCTAAGTCGCACAACCTGCCCGTCGTCTATGTGAATCAGGTCGGCGGAAATGACAGCCTGGTCTTCGATGGCGGCAGCGTCGTCGTTTTGCCCGACGGCCGCATCGCCGCACAGGCGAAATCGTTCGAGGAAGATTTAGTCCTCTTTGACACAGCAACATCAACGGGCGAAGTTCACGCGCAGCCTGCCGATGAACTCGAGCATGTCCTTCACGCCTTAATCTGCGGAACCCGCGATTACGTTCACAAGTCCGGCTTTCGCGGAGTCGTCGTCGGCCTGAGCGGAGGAATCGATTCCTCCGTCGTCGCAGCCATCGCCGTGGCCGCCCTGGGTTCTGAAAATGTCCAAGGCGTGTCCATGCCCGGCCCTTATTCGTCCGAAGGCAGCCGCAAAGATGCCCGCCAGTTGGCAGACAATCTGGAAATCAAATTTCTAACCATCCCCATCACCGATGTTTTCCAAACCTATAAAGCGACATTGGCCGATGCCTTCCAGGGCCGCGCGGAAGACGTCACTGAAGAAAATCTTCAGGCGCGAGTCCGCGGAAATCTTTTGATGGCGTTATCAAACAAATTTGGATCCATGGTCATCAGCACGGGAAATAAATCTGAAATGGCGGTAGGCTATTGCACTCTGTACGGAGATATGGCCGGCGGTCTGGCCATGCTTTCGGACGTCCCAAAAACAATGGTCTACGCCTTGGTCAATTATATAAATCGCGATAGGGAACTGATCCCCCGATCTTCGGTCGAGAAGCCGCCATCCGCAGAGCTCCGCCCAAATCAAAAGGATCAGGATTCCCTGCCGCCGTACGAAATTCTTGATCAGATTTTGAAAGCTTATATTGAAGAATTAAAATGTCCCGAAGAAATTGCCGCGGAATTTAATATCGATATAGGCTTGGTGCGTTCCATTGCAGCCAAGTTCGACCGAAATGAATACAAACGAAGGCAAGCCCCGCCTGGCCTGAAAATTACTTCAAGGGCATTTGGCTTGGGCCGCCCATTTCCAATCGTTCAAAAGTTCATTCCCTAAGAGGAGTGTCACCCATGTTCCGAAATAGTTTGAAGACGTTTGCTCTGCTTGCTCTCTTGTTGATGACAGCATTCCAGCGCTCCTCATGGGCTCAATCAAACCCGCCAAGTGAAAAATCTCAAGAAGCAAAGCCCGCCGGATCGGCCACAGCCAAACCCGGCACTGTCGAATCACGCATTGAGCAGTACCTGAGGAATCTCTACGCTTGGGGAGCTACCTTTGATGTCAAAGTTGGCCCGTCCAAACCTTCGCCCATCCCGGACCTGCTGGAAGTGCCCGTCACTGTCACCATGGGCGGACAATCTGATACCGCTGTAGTCTACGCTTCAAAAGCAGGAAATTTCCTTCTGAGAGGCGACCTCACAGATATGTCCGTCGACCCTTTCGCCGACGCCCGGTCCAAGCTTCATGTAGGCAAATCCCCCGCCATGGGCTCGGCAAATGCCAAAATCACCCTCTACGAATTTGCCGATTTTGAATGCCCCTCATGCCGCCAACTCGACTTGATTCTGAGGAAGTTCCTGCCCGAACACCCCGAAATTCGCTTGGTCTTTAAGCACTTTCCCTTAACCA
>DATAPT010000448.1:0-3775 GCA_036265065.1 Candidatus Acidiferrales bacterium
ATCTGAAGTACGCTGTTGTAGCCCGCCTCTTCAGAGGCGGGGGTTTAGAATCCCCGGCGGCAAGGGCGACGTGTGAACACTAAACCCCCGCCTCTAAAGAGGCGGGCTACAGCAAAACTTACATCCCGAGAGCGCGCGCGATCCACAATCCCAGCGCCGCGTAAATTCCAGCGATCCAGTCATCCGCCATGATTCCCAATCCGCCGTGGAGCGATTCGGCTTGCCGAGCAGGAAACGGCTTCCAAATATCGAAGACACGAAAAAGTATAAAGCCCAGCAATAAATATTTCCAGTTGACCGCAAACGTGCGCGGCGTGGCGAGGCCCATATATGCGATTAATTGCCCAGCGACTTCGTCGATCACAACGATTTGCGGATCTTCCAGTCGCATATATTTTTCGGTTCGACCAGCGGCCCAGACGCCGATGAAGGACACGATGACGATCATCGCGAATTCATTCATGGCAAAATTAATCCACCAGGAAGCGGCGGGGTTGGGGAGCTCTCCCGTGGCTCCGATTCGTGGTGCGAATTGCAGTTGGCTGATCGTCATCGCGGCCCAACCCAATGCGACTCCCGCGAGTGACCCGAATGTGCCGGGAGCTTTTGGCAAATAGCCAAGGCCCAGAGCTGTAGCGATGGCAAGAGCGAAGCGTGGTTTTTTTGCTTCTGCTGCGGGAGGGCGCGTGGCGCTATTCATCTTCGTCTTCGAGAGGCTTGGGCTTGGTCGGTTCGTCAGCCATCAATTCCTCAAGTTCGGATTCGTCCATGATGGGCGCGGAAACTTTATATTTTCCAGTGGCCCAGTTTCCCAGGTCGTGCTCGCGGCAGCGCTTGCTGCAAAAAGGAAACTCCTCTGTTGTTTCGGAATCGGTGGGCTCTTTGCATATGGGGCATTTCAGTTTCATGATTGAATCTCGGTGTGGATGGTTTTTGTGGCATAGGCTTTAGCCTGTGCGGTTTTAGACCTTGCTTGGACTAACCCCGCACAGGCTAAAAGCCTATGCCACTTAAGACAAAATCCTCAGGGCAGCGCCTGTTAACAAGCGCTGCACGGGCGCTACGGCCGGGAGCTGTGTGGCCGCCGGAGTCGGCAGATTCAAAATCTCCACGACGCGGCCTATTAAATCGTACTCGTGCGTTTCGGTGACTTCGACGATGGCGATATCGCCGGTGCGCGCGGAAATCCCTGTGCCTTCCAC
This sequence comes from Candidatus Acidiferrales bacterium, assembly GCA_036265065.1. Classification (GTDB taxonomy): domain Bacteria; phylum Acidobacteriota; class Terriglobia; order Acidiferrales; family UBA7541; genus Palsa-360. The sequence goes on from DATAPT010000448.1 coordinate 1,203, forward strand.
TTCAATGTCATTCAAATACAGCTTGCCGTCAATTTCGGGCGCCATGCCTTCGATGCGAGCTTCCCACACGAGCGGAGTATCTTTCGACGGACCTTCGATGAGCGCGGTGACGTGGCGATCGCGAAAGCGACGCAGTTTGCGCGCGGAAATCTTTTGCTGAATTTCCATCAGGCGACTCTGGCGTTCCTTGATCGTGTCCTCGTCCACTTTTTCGCCCAGCGCGAAGCTTGATGCATTATCGACGTCGGAGTAAGGGAACACGCCCATCCAGTCAAATTCCGCGGCCTTCACGAAATCGCACAGCTCGCGAAAATCGGCTTCGGTCTCGCCGGGAAATCCGACGATGAAAGAGGTTCTCAGCGCGACTCCGGGGATTGTTCCGCGGATGCGGCCGAGCAATTGCAAAAATGCATCTCCATTCGAGCCGCGCTTCATGCGCGCGAGCACATTGCGGCTGGCATGCTGTAATGGCATGTCCATATATTTGGCGATGCGAGTGTGCGCGGCGATGGTGTCCAGCAAACGCTGCGTCACGCGATTGGGGTAGCAGTAAAGCGAGCGCACCCATTGCAGGCCTTCCACTTTAGAAAGGCGCTCGAGCAACAGGGCGAGGCCGTCGCGCAAGGCGAGGTCTTCGCCGTAGGAAGTTGTGTCCTGGCCGATCAACGTGACTTCGCGCACGCCTGTCGCGGCCAGATTTTCCGCTTCGCGCACCACGGATTCAAAGCGGCGGCTGCGGAAATTTCCGCGCAACTGCGGAATGATGCAAAACGTGCAGGGATGGTCGCAGCCTTCGGCGATTTTTATATAAGCGGCGTGTTTCGGCGTTGAAAGAATGCGCGGCGTCAGGTCATGATACAGATATGACGGCAGGGCCGCGGCGTTCGCGGCATCGGTTCGCAACTCACCTTCCACGGCGGCTAGAATATTTTCAATCTCACCCGTTCCGACCACTGCGTCGACTTCGGGAATCTGCTCAAAAATTTGATCGCGAAATCTTTCCACGAGGCAGCCCGCCACAATCAATTTTTTTGCCGCGCCAAATTTTTTGTGTTCGGCCATCTCCAGAATCGTGTCGATCGATTCCTTTTGCGCCGGGGCAATAAAGCTGCAAGTGTTCACGACAATGACGTCGGCTTCCTCGGCATTCGGCGTAAATTCGTAGCCGTTTCGCGCGAGCACACCCATCATGACCTCGCTATCCACGAGGTTTTTGGGGCAACCGAGACTGACAAATCCAGCTTTGGGCATAAGAAGACGTCTCGCAAGTGCGGGACGGTCCAAACATTCTAACATGGAGGGAAGTGCCGTGCCGTGGGGCCGCGTTTTCAGTGGCATAGGCTTCAGCCTGTGCGGGTTTAGGCTTCGCAAGCACTAAAACCCACAGGCTGAAGCCTATGCTACTGAAGCCCGCGTTACTTTTTGCGGGAGCGAAGGAAGGTTTGGATGCGGTCGATCAATGAGCTGGCGAGTTGCGGGTCCGCCGGCTTTGCTCCGTATCGCGCGGCCTGATAAATGGAAGTCATTTCCATGACGGGCGCGGCGAGATTCCCGTCCGCAAGCGATGTGGCGAATTCCATGGGTGTTTGCGCCTCGGCTTTGGAAAATCCGCCCCGGCCCAGGACGCGAAGCATTTCCAGATATTGCAGCGTTGCCAGGTGCGGCGTCATTTGGCGCGTGGACAAAATTTTTGTGCGCCACACGATGGTGAGTCTTTGGCGGATTTCAGGCCGCAAGATGAGCACGCCAACCACGAGGATGCCGAACATGACGAATACTTCGGTGCGTCCAGCGGAGTTGCGCGCCATGCGTTCCTGCAGGCTTTTTAGTTTTTCGGTGGCTCGGCTGCGCGCGTTGGCAAAATCCGTTCGCAGGCGCTCGGCCCAGTCGCGCGAGAAACGCCACAGATTTTGCGCCACGGTAATCTGGTGAATGAAGTCGTAGTTGATGACCCACTCGCTCCACTGCAGTTGGAACCAATCCCAGTAATGCGAGACCTGCGAAAAAATTCCATGGGCCCTTTCCTCTCCTGAAGGCGGCGTCGGATCAAACGTGAGCCAACCAAACCCCGGGAAATAGGCTTCCACCCAGCTATGCGCGTCGCTCTCACGCACGACGAGATCGCCCGCGACATCGTTGAACTCGCCCATCTGAAAACCGTTGATGTAACGCGCGGGTATGCCTTGCGTGCGCAGCATCACGGTCATCGCAGCGGCAAAATATTCGCAGTGCCCGGCGCGCTTCTGAAACAGGAAATAGGCTAGCGGATCGTTCTGCGGCGGGCCGGTCAGGTCGAGTGTGTAGCCAAAGTGCGAGCGCAGATAGCCTTCAATGGCGCGCGCTTTATCGAATGGATTGGTATTGCTCGTGGTGATTTGAGCGGCCAATTCAGGGATGCGGTGGTCCAGTGCAGGCAATTGCAAATACGTATCGCGAATTGCGTCAGGATATGCCGTACCCGCCTGACGCACATCGGCCGGCAAGGGAGAGGGCAGCAGGGACGTCGCTTCATATTCCACGCGGGCATAACTGTGATAGGGATTGAAAATGGAACCGGTGAAGTCTCTTAAAAG
>DATAPT010000449.1:0-5929 GCA_036265065.1 Candidatus Acidiferrales bacterium
GAGCATGCCGAAGTGTTCCGGCACTTCCTGATCTTTGCCCATGGCGTACGTGACGCGTGCGCCGGTGTTCATGCAAGAGAGCGTGGTGCCGATCAAAGCTAGGAACACTGTGATCGCTTCCGCCAGCATGAAGTAGCGGCCATGGCCCATGCCGAATAATGCATCGCCAACCATGATCATCATGTCGCCGATCGGTGCTGCCGATCCTGCGGCGCTGGTCATGGGATATCCACTATTCAAAAAGTAGTTGGCACAGAAATACTCGATGAGATAGCAGAACGCCCCCTGAATCAGCAGTGATGAAATAACCGCAATCGGGATGTCACGTTTAGCGTTTTTCGCTTCTCCGCCCATTGCCGTGACCGATTCAAATCCGACAAGAATCAGAATGGCAACAGTGGCCTGCACGAAAACCCAGCCCCACTTGTGAGGAGCAATTACGGATTTCGCCGTTGGGTGGCTGAGGAAGGTGCCATTTGAATCGTAATAAGGATAGTCGACATGAAACGGAACCGGCTTGCCGCTTGCATCAAGCTTCGGCTGCGGCACCATGTTGGCGTCACGGGTAATTACATCTGTAGCCGTGCCGGAAACCATTTGGCTGGTGGTTGCAAATTCGTAGGAATATGCTTCGCCGGAGACCGAATCAAATTGCCATGCTTCGCTTCCGGGCGGGTGATTCATGCGGTAACCGAGCGCCATAACCGAGAAAACGAGCAGCGCCGAAATCTGAATTACGTTAATCGCGACGTTTACCGCGGTGGATCCTGTTACACCTCGGTGTGCGATATACGCGACACCGAACGAGAAAACGACTGCGACCAGGGCCATAAATACGGGGCCGGGGTTGGAAGCGCTCATCGTGTTGGGCCAGAGCGTGCCTACGATGTAGCCGCAGAAGATTCCGGTGACTCCCACCATGACTCCTGGATAGATCCAGTAGTAAAGATGCGAGCCCCAGCCTACGATGAACTTCGATAGGCGCGCATATTTCCATGCCTTCTCGTGGTTCAAAAATGATTGCTCCGCAAAGTAGTACGAACTCCCAGTTCCAGGATAAAGCTTTGCCAGTTCGGCGTAACACACAGCCGTGGCCAAACAAAGCAGTAAAGCGATGACAATGCCAAGCCACATTGCCGGCCCTGTCGCGCCGGTTGTCGATTGGATGAAAAACGTCAACCAAAGGAATGCACCAGGTGCGATGAGCGCCATGGCGTTCATCGTCAACCCAGTTAATCCAAGGGTTGGTGTCATTTTGACTTCGCCGGTATTCTCCGCCATGTAATCTCCTTAATAGATTCTTTATCTCGCCGTCGAATCTTCTTTCGTTAATTGCAACGGCGTGAGCTAAGTTGTGCCAAGGGAATGGATACTAGTGGGGTGTGCGGAAGTAGTAAAATGCAACGTTTCGATGTCCCCAATTATGGATTCGTATGGCCATATTTCATGGCTGACGAAGGTAAAACCATAAATTTGGCGGTGAGAGCCATCGAAATCATAGAATTGGGCCATTTTGAAATACTTCTTTAACTAACTGATTACGCAAGGCTTGCAAATAAATCTCTTCGGCCGCCCAGAAATTCCCTTCGCAAATCGATGTCTTGAGACAGCTCTCGGTTCAATTCATCCATCCGCTTCTTCGATTCACTGCATAGAAAATGCATTGCCTCTTTGCAGACTCGAACAGATATCGCGTTTTGATCAAGCGATTGCCGAACCATTTAACTCAATAAATTTCTAATCATTTTTATTGGACCTTGCGTTGGGTTCCGTCGTGATTGTGATATTTTAACGTGCGTCAAAGAGGTTGGGTAAGTGGCTCATCCTTGGAAAACGAGGGTTTCGCGATGAAGGCCGTGGGTTTACTAATGCTGCCGGCAGGATGGTTTCTGGTGCTTGCAGCGATTGTCCTGTTTCCATCTCCTGCACTGCGGGGCGCATTTGCATTAGCGGGTTTTGCAGTGGAAATTTTGGGATTGGGACTTACCTTCCGTTCGCACTTAATTCCGCGGGAGGAAAAAAGTTAATTCTCATGGACTCCGCAAAATTCCCGGAACTTACAACGATCGCCTGTATTTTCTTTATCTTTCTTGTCCCATTTGCAGGTGCGGGGCTTGCCCTGATGAACGTCGGATTGGGCCGCTCACGCAGCGCCGGGCATATGATGATGGCGTCCCTCTGTGCTCTCGCTGTTGCGGGGATCACCTATTTTGTTATTGGCTTTGCGTGGCAGGGAGCGATCGGCGAACCGGCGTATGCTTTGATTTTGTCCGGAAAAAGTTGGAACTGGCTTGCCGCCCAGCCTTTCTTTTTTCGCAGGCTTTTCTTTGACGGCTCAGAAATGCCGCTCACCGCTTTGTTGCAAATGTTTTCGGTGGGCCTCGCTGCCATAATTCCGCTTGGAAGCGGCGCGGATCGCTGGCGTCTTCGCGCCATTTGCCTTTCCACTTCAATCCTGGCTGCGTTAACGTATCCGCTTTTTGCGCATTGGGTATGGGCTGGCGGATGGCTCGCGCAACTCGGCGTTAATTATGGAATTGGCCGCGGCTTTCTCGATGCCGGAGGAGCCAGCACGATTCAGGTGGTTGGCGGGCTGACGGCGCTGGCGATTACATGGATCCTTGGGCCGCGGCGCGGGAAATATTCCGCTGACGGCATGGCGCCGGCGATCCCCGGCCACAATTCCGTTTTCGTTTTGTTCGGCTGCATATTGGCTCTTGTCGGCTGGATCGGGCTTAACTCCGCCGGCGCAATCCTTTTCACTGGGGCTCTGCCTTCAAGCGCGGTTTTGATCGGCATAAATACGATGTTGGCGGCCTCCGCTTCAGCTCTGACTGCCGCCTTTATCACAAAAGTTCGGTTCGGCAAGCCCGATGCTTCGCTTACCTCCAACGGGTGGGTAGGCGGATTGGTCGCTAGCAGCGCATCGTGCACATTTCTCAGCCCGGCCGAAGCTCTCGTTATCGGGTCCATCGCCGGCACGGCGATTACATTTTCCATTGAATGGCTGGAATTGCGCCTCGAAGTCGATGATCCCGGAGGAGCGATTTCCGTGCATGCCGTTGGCGGAATTTGGGGATTACTGGCGCTGGGAATGTTCGGTGAATTTCAAAGGCCCGTGCTGAATGTGGCAGGAGATGCCGTTGCAGGATTAACACCCGGGATCGCTGAGGGCCAGTGGTTGGCACAATTGATCGGCGTTGCCACCTTATTGGGCTTTGTCCTCCCACTCACCTATGCGGTTAATCTCCTTCTGAACCGCTTTTATCCTTACAGAGTGTCAGTCGAAGGAGAACGGCAAGGAATGGACTTACATGAATTGGGAGCTGGCGCTTATCCCGAATTCATGACCCACTCGGATGAATTTTTACCCCGCTAAACGATTGCTGGGTGACAAGCAGCCGGAACCCTGCTCCCGATCGCTTTCAATTCAACAAACATTTCAATCCCATCTATTTGGTCTTTGAGTTTGTTTTCAGGGCGCCGCTGGCGCACCCTCTTTATATATTCTTTACGAATTGTGAAAAGGTGTCTGGGTAATAAGGAACTTTATTATGAATTCAGGACAAATCGCCGTGGCGCAACCTTCAGTAAGAAACCAGTGGGCTAAGAACCGGTGGGCAAACGCATATGAGCGCTTCGGGATTGCTTTTGTCTGGGTAGCGGTCGCTCTCGGCTCAAGTCTCGTGCTTCAACACCTGTTTCCTTATCCATTTTTATTCCTGTTTTTTGCGGCGGTTATGGCCAGTGCATGGATTGGCGGCACGGGACCCGGAATTTTTGCCGTGATTCTTTCCACTGTGGCGGTGGACTATTACTTTGTGCCCCCGCTGCATTCGCTGGAAATAAATGCCACGGACATCGCGTATTTTGTGGCTTTCATTCTTTGCGCTCTGGCAGCGAGTTGGGTAAGTTCCATCAAGCGAACAAACGAAGAGGAATTGCGGGAAACGCGCGACCATCTGGAAGCGCGCGTGGCGGAACGCACGGCGGAGCTGGAGAAAACAATTGCCGAACTGCAAGAAAATGAGCGGCAACGCGAGCAACTGGTTAGCGAGAAATCCGCGCTTTCCGGACAACTCGAGGCGCGAAAAATCGTGGAACGCGCCAAGGGAATCCTGCAGCGCGAAATGAAAATCAGCGAGGACGAAGCGTACAAAATGATTCAGCGTCAAAGCCAGCAGATGCGGAAATCCATGAAGGAAATTGCGGAAACCATTATTTTAAATGACGATCTGAAGCGAGGTTCCCAATAAATTTCGCTGGATGCAAATCATTAAAATCGAAAGTTTGAATTTGACTGTTGGAAGTGAAAGCCGCAAACTGCGCTTGAAAGTGAAGGGTAGCACTGCCGTTATTAATCGTTTCATTTCGCCGACGAAATGAAGCCCCCGGCGCCGCAACCTTGAATTGCATGTACGTCGAAGTGCCTGGTACGTCTCGGACACGATGCCGTGTCCAAACAAGCGAAACATAACGCTCGACGACGAGCCGAAGAATAAGCCCTGAACGGCGACTGAGTGGACCTGTGTGTCCCGTAATTTCAGCGTTTTCCGTTCCTTAGAGGGTTTGTGTCTCTATCGGCGCATAAATGCAATTTTCAGGAGTTGAAATGCGGCTGTTGTGGAATTTTGCGGATTTCGGTCGTGCTGTGCGCAGGCAGATGAGGTTTGGAAACCTCTCCCGCGCCCCGATTCGGATATTGCGATTGGAATGGCAAGCCGATTTCGTGGAGTGCGACTGGCTGGCGCGCTCCGCGGATGAGTGGGATGCGGATTTGCCGCAGCACGTGAGCGACGAAAACGCATCGGTGCAAGCGCTGCAGGATGCGATCGCCCTTCGGGAAATGTTATTCGCGGAATTGCCCGAAGTACAGACAGCAAATCTCCGGGCCTTTCGACAAGCGGCCGGTGGGCGACCTGAGTTGATTATTACGGGAACTGTGAACAGGGACGAAAAAATTCCTCGCAAAATAGTTTCACCGGCAATGCGAGCAAAATTACTCGGGTTTCAGTTTTGGTTTACGGATGGAAGTTTGGCGGCGTTGGAGTCCGAAGAGTGCGCAATGAGTTTTTGATCAAAATCAGTTCTTAAACTAAGGAGACGTCATGGCGGCGATCAGGAAGCGGTCTCTGATGAGTTCGAGCAGAAAACACAAGCGAGGGTCCCGGTTTCTGGGCCGCCTCCTGGTCCAATCCAATGGAGGCCCGGCGAAGTGAATGCACTTCGCGCATAGTCACCAGATTTTGACGGTACAGGCCAATTTTAGTCGACCCTTTTTGCTTAAAAAATTGCAGACATTCATTCATTAAAGGAGAAATAAATGTCAGACATGCCTCAATGCAGGAAAAGAAGATTATCGCTATCTGAAAAAATATCACGGTTACGCGTTCGCCTGCGCAATCCGGAATGGCGGCGCTACGGAAAAACTTTGCTCGCCGGCAAAGGAATCGGCATTGCGCTGGTGCTGCTATTCATCGGCGCCGTGTCCGTCTTCGTCGGCGGACATGCTTTTGCAGCCGATCCAGACCTCAAAGGAAATGACATCGTCAACCCGATCAACACGGTTTGGACGCTGGTCGCAGCCTTCCTTGTTTTCGGTATGCAAGTTGGATTCACGATGCTCGAAGCCGGCTTCTGCCGCTCACGCGAAACTGTAAACGTATTGATGGAATGCGTCGTTGACACATGTCTCTGCGGCATTCTGTTTTACGCCATCGGCTTCGCTTTCATGTTCAGCCACGGCAACGGCTTCATCGGCTATCACTGGTTCTTCCTGCAAGGCGCTCCCGCCACCTACGAGACCACCGGAGTCGCCTTCCTCGCGTTCTGGATCTTCCAGTTCGCCTTCGCTGACACCTGCTCGACGATTACTTCAGGCGCGATGATCGGCCGCACCGGATTCGTCGGCGACCTGCTCTATTCGGTG
>DATAPT010000450.1:0-7008 GCA_036265065.1 Candidatus Acidiferrales bacterium
GGCAGCCGCGTAGGAAAAATTACAGTGCCTTTTGCACTGGGAGGCACCATCGCTGATCCAAAAGTGCGGCCCGGAAAAGGCGTTCCGACCATGACGTCAGGGACAACACCGTCCACCACTCCGCCCACTCAGGCGCCTACCCCGCAACAGGCCGTGGATACGCTGAAGAATCTTTTTAACAAGAAGAAATAGCGTTTAAGGAGCACAGGCTTCAGCCTGTGGGTTTTAGTTCTTGCAAGGGACAAAAACCCACAGGCTGAAGCCTGTGCTACTCAAATCGCTACGCCACTAAAGCCAGTTTGTAAAAACTGAGTGCGGCGTCGCCCTGCTCCAGAACTCGCGCTAGTTCCAAATCCCCCACACGCCCTGGAAGCGCGCGCTTCTTCAAATGCTCGACAATTACGCGCCCATCCGGCGCAATGAGTGGCGATTCACCGAGTGCCTCCAGCGCGCTTTCATATTCGACATTTGTGGCGTACGGCGGATCGAGAAAAATAAATTGCGCATGCACTCGTTTCGCTTCGAGCCGCTCGATTGCGCGCAGCACATTCACGCAGAGCACTTCGGCCTCGGCGCCAATTCCCAGCGATTCCAGATTTCGTTGAATCAATTCGGCCGCAGGGGCATGTTGCTCGGCAAAAATCGCGTGCCTTGCTCCACGGCTGATCGCTTCGATGCCCACCGCGCCAGTTCCTGCATAGAAATCTACAAATGTGGAACCGTTCACCGTCGGACCCAAAACGTTAAACAATGTTTCGCGCAACCGATCGCTCGTCGGTCTCAGCGCCTGCCCCTTCAAGCTCCGCAACGTCCTGCTCCGATATTTGCCTGCGATTACGCGCATGGGGAAAACCTTGGGAACCACGGATGCACACGGATCAACACGGATAAAAACAAAAATAAGGAATAAAAAACCGCCGGCAATCTGAAGTCCGCGGCCTTATTCGCAATTATGAATGCAAAATGAATCGTGTTTTTCATCGATCCTTGGATTTGCTTTCAGAAATATCGCTTTTTCTTTTATCCGTGTTCATCCGTGTTCATCCGTGATTCCACCGCATTATCCCACCGAAGCCAGTTGGTACCGCTGCTGCCATTCCACGGGGAGGCCTGCGAGCAGGCGGCGGCGCGCGGCTTCCGCTTCGGGAGGCTCGACGAGCGCGAGCGCTTCTCGCCGCGCCAGTTCCAATAATTCAAAATCACGAATGGGATTCGCGATGTGGAAACCGAGTTCGCCGTGCTGGCGCGTGCCAAAAAATTCGCCCGGGCCACGCAATTTCAAATCTGTTTCAGCAATCTCAAAACCATTGGTCGTGCGCACCATGGTTTCGAGCCGCACGCGCGCATCATCTCCCGGATTCCTCGGGGCGATTAGTATGCATGTGCCTTTTTCTCCGCCGCGCCCGATGCGGCCCCGAAGCTGGTGCAATTGCGATAGGCCAAACCGGTTCGCGTGTTCGATGACCATCACCGTCGCGTTCGGAACATCCACGCCCACTTCAATCACCGTGGTCGCCACCAGAATATCGATCTCATGATTTCTGAAGCGATTCATCACATCTTCTTTTTCTTCGCTCTTCATGCGCCCGTGCAGCAGACCGACGTGGCGGTTCGTAAATATCTGGCTGCGGAGCTTCTCAAATTCAACGATAGCCGCCTTCAAAGATTGCGCCGATTCCATGGACTTCGACTGCTCGATCACCGGATACACGACGTAAGCCTGGCGACCGGCGTCCATTTCACGCCGCAGAAAATCCCACACCCCCGGCAAGTTCGACTCCGAAGAAACGCGCGTCACGATGGGCACGCGACCCGGCGGCATTTGATCGATCACGGAAATATCGAGATCGCCATAAAGCGTCAGCGAAAGCGTGCGCGGAATGGGCGTCGCGGTCATCACCAGGACGTCCGGCGCCGATCCTTTATCCATCAGCTCTTTGCGCTGCAGCACGCCGAAGCGGTGCTGCTCATCCACCACGACGAGGCCCAAACGTTGAAACACCACTTGCGGCTCCAGCAGGGCGTGCGTGCCCACCACAAGTTGCGCTTCGCCCGATCGCACGCGCTCGAGAGCTGCCTTCTTCTCCGCAGTTTTTAATCCGCTGATCAGCAATTCGACGCGATACCCGGAGCGCGCGAATATTTTTTGCGCCGAAAGATAATGCTGCACCGCGAGAATTTCCGTCGGGGCCATCAAAGCGGCCTGGTATCCGTTTTCCATGACGATGGTTGCTGCTTCCAACGCGACAATGGTTTTCCCGCTGCCCACGTCGCCTTGCAACAAACGATTCATCGGGATGCCGCGTTCAAGGTCCTGCGCGATTTCCCCAAGCGCGCGTTTCTGCGCGTCAGTCGGCTTGAAGGGCAGCACACGCTTCAGCGCTTCGCGCACCTCCGGCTCGCGTACGCGGAACGCGATGCCCGCCTGCTGCTGCGCGGTTTTCTTGCGCATGGCGACGCTCAGCTGGTAAAAGAAAAACTCTTCAAAAATCAGCCGCATGTGCGCGGGAGAGCGAAACGAATTGAGCGCCTCGACCGGAACCGTCGGCGGCGGAAAATGCACGAACTGCAGCGCCTCTCGGCGTGAAGGGAATTTGTACCGCTCCAGAATTTCCGTCGGCAGAGGATCGGGCATTTCGCCGGACAATTTTTCGAGCGCAGCATACACAATGTGTCGCATGGTGCGCGCGCCAATCCCGCCCAGCGCCTCGTAAATGGGAACGATGCGCCCAACCTCGGTCGAGTCCGCATCTCCCTCGCCCAATAATTCGTAGGCGGGATTGATCATCTCGATGCGGCCGGGCCGCAGGGGATCGACGTCCGCTTTTCCGTGCAATACAAGGCCCTGGCCGGGCTTGAATGTTTTTTCGAGATAATGCCCGTGAAAAAATTTGCATGGCAGCGCGCCGGTATCGTCCTTCACGAGCAGGTGATACATCCCGCCGCTGGCGCGCGAGTAGCGCACCAGGCTGCCGCTCGAAACTTGCGCGCGAACGGTGTAAACCTGTCCCGGCTTGATCTCGCGAATTTTTGCGAAGTGGATGCGATCTTCGTATCGGAATGGCAAATAACCGAGTAGATCCTCAAACGTGCGCAACCCGCGCTTCGCGAGGATTTCCGCGCGGCGCGGCCCTACGCCCTTCAGGTACATCAGCTCAGTTGTAGGCGTCACAGACATTGATCGTTTATATCATCGCACGCGGTGGAAGTAGGACAGACTTCAGTCTGTCTTCTTTTGATTTTTTGCCAACTTGGACAGAAATCAAACCCAGACAGGCTGAAGCCTGTCCTACTCAGACGCTGAATCCTGCGCTACATGCGGAGACCGGAACCCTTGCAATCACCCCCGGCATAGGAAAAGATGAACTGCTAGTGCCCGCGCCATAGGAGGCGTATTTGCCGCTTGAACGGCTCGACCGGAATGACGCAAAAGTTCTGCTGATCTGGATTCTCGCAGGCATTCTTGGCGCGAGCGTGGCCTACACATTTTTCTTCCGCGCATTTCCCGAAGCCTCCGTCGAATTTAAAGTGCCTCGCTCCGAGGCCCTCAGCGCCGCCAGACAATTTGCTGCCGCGCAAGGCGCACAAATCGACGGCTACGATTCGAGTATTGTTTTTGATGTGGGCGATTCGGCGAAAACGTATCTCGAACGCGAAGTCGGCCTCCAGCAGGCCAACCAGATTATGCAGAATCAGGTGCACATCTGGTACTGGCAAACGCGTTTCTTCCGCCCGCTGCAAAAAGAAGAGTTCGATGTGCGAGTCGATCCCGCCGGCGGCATTGTCGGATACAACCACGAATTGGAAGAAGCGGCCCCGGGCGCGCGGCTCGAACGCGCGCAGGCGCAAGCCATTGCTGAAACTTTCCTGCGCGATGCGCTGCACACCGACCTCTCTCAATATGATTTTCGCGAGCAGGAAGCGAATCTCACAGAGCGTCCCGCGCGCCGGGACTGGAGCTTCTCCTGGGAGCGTCGCGGATTTCGCGCCAAAGATGCGCCGTATCGTTTGAACGTTACGCTGGCCGGAGATCGCGTCAGCGGCTACAACGAATTCCTGAAAGTTCCCGAAGCGTGGACGCGCGATTACGATCATCTGCGGTCTTCCAACAACACACTGGAGTTTATCGCGCTCATTCCCTATGCATTTTTAATCGGCGGCTGTCTGTACGTGATTATTTATCTCGGCCGCCGCGATTTGCTGGATTGGCGCATTGGCCTGGCGCTTGGCGCTTTTCTTACCGTTCTGTTTTTCATCATGACGATGAACCAGTGGCCTTTGGATCGCGCTGGGTATGATACCAATACGCCGTACTCCAGTTTCTTTCTAAGCCAGGCAGGTGTGGCGGCGCTCACCGCCGTAGGCAGCGCGCTGCTCGTCGTCCTAGCCGTCGTGCCGGGCGAGCCGCTGTACCGAATTTTGCAGCCCAATAAACTGCGGCTGAATGTTGGATTCAGCCTGCCTGGAATTCGCACCAAGGAATTTTTCACGGCCAACGTCATTGGCATTTGCCTTGCCGGCGCGCACATCGGCTACATCACAATTTTTTACATCATCAGCAAGAAACTTGGCGCGTGGGCGCCGCAGGATATCAAGTACGAAAACATGGTCAGCACGTATGTCCCTTGGGTTTACCCTCTGACGATCGGGTTGTATGCCGCGATGAGCGAAGAGTTTCTGTTTCGCCTGTTTGCCATTCCATTTTTGCTACGCACCACGAATTCAAGATTTCTGGCCGTCGTGCTGCCTGCATTTTTTTGGGGATTTCTGCACAGCAATTATCCACAGGAGCCCGCTTACATTCGCGGCCTGGAAGTCGGATTGATCGGCATTGTCGCCGGACTCGTCATGTTGCGGTGGGGAATCTGGGCGACGCTTATTTGGCATTACACGGTGGACGCGTTTCTCATCAGCACTTCGCTCATGCGTACGCAAGGCACGTACCTCCGCCTTTCCGGCGCAATCGTTGGCGGCGCGGCGCTGATTCCGCTGGCCATTGCCGCCATTTCGTATGTGTCGCGCGGCGGATTTGAAACCGATCCGGCTTTGCTCAATAGTGCGCAACCTTTGGCAGGTCCTCCCGTAGAAATTCAGGAATCCCAGATTGCTGAAGAAACGGCACACGAAACAGTCGAGCCTGTCGCGGCCCCGGTTGCTTCTTCGACTTATGCCGGAATGTCCACGCGCGCTCTTACGGTGTTAATCGTAGGCGGCATTCTAGGTGTATCGCTGCTGGCGGGAATTAAGCGCGAAGCGATTGGCGATTTTGTACGCTTTCAAATCGATTCCCGTGAAGCTACCGAACGCGCCGATGAAGTGTTGCGCGGAATGAGCGTGGACCCGAACGCGTTCCATCAAGCCACCACGGTCGCCTACACGTTTGACGACTACACCAACGAATACTTGCGACGCGCCATCGGCCTCCCCGCCGTGAATCGTATCTATCGCGAACAGGTTCCTTCAGCGTTCTGGACCGTCCGCTATTTCCGCGATTCGCAAAAAGAAGAATATTTCGTGGTGATGAAACCCGACGGCTCGCTCCATTCCGTGCACCATACACTGGACGAAAAAGCCCCCGGCGCGAATCTCGCGAAGGAAGAAGCCCTGGCGCGTGCGGAAGTTTACCTGCGCGATCAGAAGGGGATTAACCCCGCCGATTGGAATCTGGTGGAAACCCACACGGATAAGAAAATCGCGAGAACGGATCACACGTTTGAGTGGGAGCAAAAAACGGCGCTCAATTCCACGGCAGGCGCGGAAGGTGCGCACATTCGCGTCACGCTCGCCGTGCAGGGCGATGAAGTTTCCGGCTATCGCATTTTCATCAAAATTCCGCAAAGCTGGCGCGATATGGAAAGCCGCTCGACGCCAGGGCAACTGGCGCAGAACTTTGGTCGCGCATCGGCCATAGGCCTCGCTTTCATCACCATACTGGTTGTTTTTCTGCGAAATTTGAAAAGTCCTGATGTGGCCCGAGTTCCCTGGCTTGCGCTTGGAAAGCTGTCGACACTGATGCTGATCGCGGGAATCGTGATCTACATCAACCGCGTGCCGCAGTTGCTCCTGAATTATGGAACTACATCGCTGCTAATCACTTATTATTTGATGCTCGCTATTTTCCTGGTGTTTGCTACTGCCATTTACCTGGCCGGTGCCGTGCTCTTGCTCGGCCTTTCCTGGTTTTTTCTGGGGCGAACCTTTGGCCACGGATTCACGCCGGGTTGGCGCGAGCTAAATTCCGTTTATTTTCGAGATGCCTTTTGCGTTGCGCTGTTTGGTTCTGCAGCGGTCATTGGATTAAACCGCTTGCCGTTGCTCTTGGCGCGATGGCCGCTTCTGCGCCACTCGCTCGGAGCGAGCGTGCCCGAAAATCTGGATCAGCTGAGTCCCGCACTTGGGGCTTTTGCTTCGTCCATCGCGGCAGCATTTGTCATGGCCGGATTCATCGGTTTGGCCACCGGCCTGATTGCCGCCTATGTCCGCCCGACATGGATGCGCGCTGGGCTCCTTGTACTTGTTGCCGTGCTGATGACCACGGATGTCGCTTCGCCCGCCGCATTCTTCCGGGAAGTGTTTGTTCACCTCGCAACCGTTCTAGTGCTTTGGTTCGGTGTGACGCGTCTCGTGCGGTTCAATGTCCTCGGTTATTTCCTACTGGCTGCCATGCTGTCGTTAGTCCCGAGTACGATCGAACTGCTGCAACAACCGAATTCCCAGTTCCACGCAAACGGCTATGCCGTCGTCGCCTTCGCGCTGGTGATCCTCGCATGGCCGATGATGCGCTGGCGCTCAACGCAGAGTTGAAGTGGAATTATGTGGCATAGGCTTCAGCCTGTGCGCTTTTAGGCTTAGCAAGGACCAAAACCGCACAGGCTTCAGTGGAGTGAACCCCTATTTTGAGACAAACGGAACTGGCACACTTAGCAGGGAAAGGGGCTGCGAGTGGCCAAGAAACGATTGCGGCGGCATACCAAGGAGTTCCGGCGGATGGCGGTGGAGCGGCTGAAG
>DATAPT010000451.1:0-5153 GCA_036265065.1 Candidatus Acidiferrales bacterium
GAGCAGTGAATCTTCACCGGAGGCAAGCTCAGTTCGCGCACGATATCCGTGTTCGAGATGGCCAGCGCTTCCTCGACTGTCTTGCCCTTGACCCATTCGGTGGCGAGCGAAGAACTGGCGATGGCCGATCCGCAGCCGAACGTCTTGAACTTCGCTTCTTCGATGACATTCGTCTCGGGATTGATTTTCATCTGTAAGCGCATGACGTCGCCGCATTCCGGCGCGCCAACCAAACCTGTGCCCACGTTCGGATCTTCCTTGGGCAAGCTGCCCACATTTCGCGGGTGCTCGTAATGATCGACTACCTTATCGGAATAAGCCATTTCACACTCCCTTCGATATTTGTACGAAAAAATCTAAATCTAAATTTCCTCGATAACGCTTCAGGGGCTAAAGCCCTTGCCTTTCAACCCTCTGAATGTCGCGGCTGAAGCCGCGACCCACAAAGATTACTTATCAGATGCCACTAGTGGCCCGCCGATGCGCCCCAATTCATTTTGCTGATGTCGATTCCTTCCTTGGCCATTTCGTAAAGCGGCGATAGCTCACGGAGCCGCTGCACAACTTCAATCACGCGGTTGGTGACGTAATCCACTTCTTCCGCTGTGTTGAACCGCCCCAGGCCGAAGCGGATCGACGTGTGTGCAAGATCTTCGCCAACGCCCAAAGCCTTGAGCACGTAGCTCGGTTCGAGAGTGGCCGAGGTACAGGCCGAGCCGCTGGAAACCGCGACGTCATTGATTCCCATCAGCAGCGATTCGCCTTCGACGAAGGCGAAGCTGATGTTGATGTTGTGGGGCAAACGATGCTCCATCGAGCCGTTGATATAAACTTCGTCGAGCTTGGCGAAGATGGTGTCCTTCAGGCGATCCCGCAGACCGCGCAGGCGCGTGCTCTCTTCCACCATTTCATTCTGGCAAAGCTCAGCCGCCTTGCCGAAGCCTACGATGCCGGGCACGTTCAATGTGCCGGAGCGCATGCCGCGCTCGTGTCCGCCACCGTCAATCTGTGCGGAAAGCTGCACGCGCGGATTGCGCCGGCGCACATACAAAGCGCCGCAGCCCTTGGGGCCGTAAAGCTTGTGCGCGGTCAGGGAGATCATGTCCAGATTGTCACGCTGCACGTCGACCGGAACTTTGCCGGCAGCCTGCACGCCATCGGAATGGAATAGAATGCCCTTTTCTTTGGCAATCTTGCCGATTTCCTGAATGGGCTGAAGCACGCCGATTTCGTTGTTGGCGTACATGATGGAGATCAAAATTGTTTTGTTGGTGATGGCGCGGCGCAGATCGTCGAGATCGATGCGGCCGTCCTTGGCCACGGGGAGATAGGTCACCTCATAGCCATATTTTTCAAGGCGCTTGCAGGTGTCGAGGACTGCTTTGTGCTCGGTGACCTGCGTGATGATGTGGTTGCCCTTTTCGCGATACATTTCCGCCGCGCCCTTGAGCGCAAGGTTGTTCGATTCCGTGGCGCCGCTGGTGAAGACGATTTCCTTGGGCGTCGCGTTGATGAGGCGAGCGATTTGCGCGCGCGCATTTTCCACCGCTTCTTCCGCAGTCCAGCCGAAAGAATGATTGCGGCTCGCGGCATTGCCGAACTTCTCGTGGAAGTACGGCAGCATCGCATCGACCACGCGCAAGTCCACCGGAGTGGTGGCGTGGTAATCCATGTAAATTGGCAGTTTTATGGCCATTCGTGTGTCTCCCGTTTCGATTTCTAACGATCCCCTGACAAAATATCTCTAAAAAAATCCTAAATTTTTCGCGCTTATCCGCGCCTTCAAAAAGCTAAATCGACAACCCGACAAGTTCCCCGTCGGGCGCGTCTTCCGTCATTTGCGAAATCGTGACGGACCGCAATACTTTCGCAATGCTGTCATTCACGCGTCGCAGCGGTTCGCGGATTGTGCAGGTCGAGCTTTGATCGCAATTCCCGTGGCTCGTCACACAGGATGTGATCACGACCGGACCATCCACAGCGTTGATTACATCCAGCGCTGAAATATCTTTCGGATGCCTTGCCAGTTGATAGCCGCCGGTCGATCCGTGCCGCGCCGTTACCAGGCCGTTTTTCGCCAGGCGCTGTAAAACTTTCGCCAAAAGCGGCGCCGAAATTCCGTAAACCTCCGCAATGTCCGAAGCGCTCAACGAAACCTCGCTGCGATGCGCGGCCAAATGCCTGACGGCGATCAATGCGTAGTCCGCTTTTTTCGAAAGCTTCAACATTGCAATATGCGACCAAATCAGTCGCAAATGAATTCTAATACCTGCCCATGTCCCCTGTCAAGTGGTTCTAATGTAAACAACTCCAAGCTCAACATGAGTTTACATTACGACCAAATTGGTCGGCTTAGTCAAATTTGGCGCAACGAAATGGCTATTTTGAGGGTTGACTGGCGTTTTTTTGGGGCTGAATGGTCGAGGGGATCTAAACGGGCTGAATGGCTGAGTAAGGGCACGGTTCAACGTGAACGTTCACCATGAACGGCATGCCGTGCCCCCACATTGGCGAGTCCCTACAACTTAACTCCCGGGAAGGACTTCGACGAAGCCCATACGGCCGGAAAGATTGCCGCTCCACCAGACACGATTCGGGTTGGTGGGATCGATCTCCAGCCTTCTGGGATCCGACTCGGAATCGGGAAGCGGGAATTCAACCCACTCTCCGGTCTTGGGATTGAATCGAGCAATTTTGTCCGCCTGCTGTTCGCTGACCCAAACTAAATTATTTTTGCGATCGACGGTCACGGAATATGCGCCGTTGGTTTCAGTGGGCGGAGCGAAAAAATTCATCTGCTTCGTTTCGTAATCCACCTTCATCAGAAGTCCGGCGTTCCAGAGACCCACCCAGATATCGCCGCGAGCGTCATGGCTCATGCGTCGCGGGTAGGCGTAGCCGTCATACGGAATCTTGAATTCTTCGACCTTGCCAGTGGCTGGATCGATTCGCGACATGCGGTCGCCAATATCCTCGGCCCACCAGACGGAGCCGTCGCCGGCAACCGTGATTCCATACGCACCGGTGGGTGCTTGCGTGGCGATGTAAGAAGGAGGATCGAAAAATTTAAATTCCTTGCTCGCAGTGTTGAGCATGCGAACCTGATTGCCGCTGGTCTCCCAGATGGAGCCGTTGGGATGGATGAGCATGGAATTGCCGCCCGCATCGGCGCGGACATCTTTCGGCCATTCGTAGGAGGAGAATTTTCCGGAATTGGTGTCGTAATTGAGCCAGCGGAAATTCGAGCCGTCGGGAACCCACAATTGTCCTTTCGCATCGATCTGCAAATTGCCCAACAACTGGCCATCCGGAGCCGCTGCACCGTCCGGAAGAGAGACTTCTGAGTATTCAAGCGTCTTGGAATTCAGTTTACCGAGTTTGCCCGAGCGCTGGCTGACCCATCCATTTCCCTGCGGGTCGACGGCAACATCATGCGGCTCGGAACCGATGCTTGTGTCGCTGATGTCGTACTGGACGGCGCGGTAATGGAGCGCCTTGCCTTCCACAAGTGTTTGGGGAAGTCGATCGTTCAAGTCAACTTTGCGCGTAGCGCCGAAATTCGCGGTGAGGTAATCAACTGCCAGCTTGGCTTCCTCTTCGGTGAGATCGCGAATTTTCGCGGTGCGAATGCGTGCGCGCATCCGGCGGACGGTAAATTGCCAATCTTCGCGGGGCATGTGAAAGCCCACGAAACGTTCAGTATTATGGCAAGTGATGCAGCGCGCGGCGACCAGCTTCTTGCCATCGCCTTCGGGCAATTCCTTAGAGACGGTGACCATCAGCGCTTCGGGAGTCTTCATGGGCCAGGCGCGCGGCAGCATGGGACCACGTTTCGTGGTGAGTGACAAATCGTGTTTTGCGGTTTTTCCTTCGGCCACTTCCACGGGCGCGGCAAGATCGCTCTGGAAACCTTCGCCGACACCTTGCACTATGTATTTCCCCGCGGGCAGATTGCTCGCCGTGTACTTCCCTTGCGCCTGGCTGATGTACAAGAATTCGAGATGGCGCTCATTATTTTTCAGCTTCACGAATGCGCCGGTGACCGGCTTCCCGGCCGCATCCTGCACGACGCCTTCAATGCTGGAGGTATTTTCCGCGGCGCGCGCTGAGTGGCCGCTGAAGAACAAGAGGGCAGACGCAAAAATGATCGCGAGCCTGGAGCGGGTTCCATTGAATTTCATTTTCGATCTCCTCGAATTTATTTCGTGAAACGTGAATGCGGAGGGGCCGTAAAGCTTGCCGCACGAACCCAAACGAGCGGCGAGCAATCTATGCTTGCTTAACGCGGAGTATACGCCAAATCTCCAGGAGCGGAGTCGAGATTTTCAAGGATTTAGTGGCGCGGGCATCTTGCCGGTGGGGTTTGTGCTGTGACGAAAATTTGCAATGTAACTTAAAATTTGCAGGCCTGCTCGAATTTAAAAAACGCCGGCGCCACAAATTCCGGATTAACTCTTGTGATCGGGCTTCCACTTTTTCAGGAATTCCAGGACGTCTTCCGGCCCTATGCGCACGGTGGATTCAAATTCTCCGTTTTTCTGGCTGACGAGGAGCTTCCCGTCCGGATCGAGGATGGCGAGGCTGGGAACTCCTTTTTCCAGAGGGATTTCATATTTTTTGGCAAGGTCGAGATTCGCGTCGTAATTGCCGACATTGATGTGAATGACAATGTAATTCTCGTTTACGATGGGCGCAAAAGTTTTGGAACGGAATGTGGTGTCCAGAACGTGGCAGTCGTAGCACCAGTTGCCGCCAAATACTAGAATCACGCGCTTATGTTGCCTGGCCGCAGCGGCCAGCGCCGTGGAAATTTCCGATTGAGCCTCTTCGGGCGGGGGATAAAGCTGCGTGTTCGGCCTCGCCGGTTCGGGCAATGTGCGCGCTTTCTTTTCTCCGGGATCGCCGCGCTGCGTCGAAACAATTTTCCAATCGCCGAGTCTCTGCATCCACACTTGCGCGCCGGAAATGATAGCCGATTTTTCCCCCGCGCTCGTTTTAAAATCCGCCTCCATGCGCACCACCAGCGCCATCACTCCAGGCTGCACCGTTTTTGCTTCCAAAACCAGGACCGTGAGTTTATCGAGGCCTTCAGGCTTGAGCGAGGCCCAGAAGTTGGGCTCTTCAGAGGGGTCCAGCGTTTCGCCTTGAGGCGT
>DATAPT010000452.1:0-7527 GCA_036265065.1 Candidatus Acidiferrales bacterium
GCTCTCGATTTTTCCCTGAGCCGGGGCCTGCGCTTTCATGATTACCTCGCGGCCGCAAGCATCTGAGCTTCGGCTGGGGCGGAAGTTACGGCCGTTGACGGCGCGGGCCGCTCGGTCCTGGCAAGGACCGATTCAATTTTCGATAAACCTTCCTTCACCTGCTGCGCGGTCAAAATAAAAGGCGGCAAAAAGCGCAGGATATGGTCGTGCGTGCAATTAATTAGAAGTCCCTGCTTCAGCGCTTCTGCAACATACGGCGCGCCTTCCACATCCAGATCGATTCCGAGGATCAGTCCTTCACCGCGAATTTCGCGAATGAAATCAAATTTAGCCGCCAATTTTTTCAGGCCAGCTTTTAACTCGGCGCCGCGCTTCTGCACATTGGCCATCAGATTTTTTCGCTCCATCGTTTCGAGGAACGTTAAACCGGTGGCGCAGGTAAGCGGCCCACCGCCAAAGGTGGACCCGTGAAGGCCTGGCGAAAATGAGGAGGCAATTTCTTCCCGCGCCAGCAGCGCGCCAAGCGGCAATCCGCCGGCAAGCGGTTTTGCGACGATGACGATGTCGGGCAACCCTTCCAGGCGCTGGTAGGCGAATGCTTTGCCGGTGCGTCCGAGTCCGCACTGAATTTCGTCGGCAATCAACATGGCTCCATGCTGCGTGGCAAGCGCGCGCGCCCGCTTCCAGAATTCATTCGTAACCGGATAAATGCCGCCTTCACCTTGGATGGGCTCAATGATTACGGCGCAAACGTCATCTGTAAATTTCGATTCGAGGTCCTCTACATCATTCAGGCGGACAAATTCGACGCCCGGGATCAGCGGCTCGAATGGCTCGCGATATTTCACCGGATGAGTAATCGAAAGCGATCCGAGAGTGCGTCCATGAAAGGAATGCTCCATGGCCAGAAAACGAGTCTTCTTTGCGCCGTCCGGCTTTTGCTTCGCCGCGATGCGCGCAAGCTTTAGCGCGCCTTCCACGGCTTCCGAGCCGCTGTTGGTGAAAAATGCGCGGTCCATGCCAGACCACTTCGCCAGCTTTGCCGCGAGCGGCCCCTGAAAAGGATTATGAAAAAGATTGGAAACGTGAACCGCCCGGCCGGCCTCACGCCGAATCGTCTTCACCAGAGCCGGATGGGAATATCCAAGCGCGTTGACGGCGATGCCGCCCAGAAAATCCAGATACTTTTTCCCGTTTTGATCGAACACGTAGCAGCCGCGCCCGTGCGTAAAAATCATGTCCGAGCGCCTGTAGGTATTCATCAGGTGCGAGGACGCATCAACCAAGATGGATTTCGACGCTGCGGAAGCTGACTTCGCCTTCTTCAACGATTTTTTGTTCTTCGCTTTCAATGGGCCGCCCCCGCACTCGTCACGGGAAACTCTGAAGTGATACGTGTTCCGGGAAACCTCGCCCCGTTCGCCGCAGCCAGCAATCCTTTTGGCACAGAACCGCCGACAATTCGTACTTCCGCAACGCCGGCGGAAAGCGCGCGCTTGCACGCTTCGAGCTTCAGAATCATTCCGCCCGATACTTTATTCTGACGGATCATATCTTCGGCATCGCCGGTTGAAACGACCTTCACGACTTTCGAGCCGTCGAGCACGCCGGCAACGTCCGTGAGATAAATCAAACGATCAGCGTGAATGTATTCCGCACACGCAGCCGCCATGTGATCGGCATTGATATTGTAGAGTTCGCCGTCAGCGCCAAGACCCATGCACGAAGCCACGGGAATAATTCCCGCCTTCCAAAACGATTCAAGGAATTCCAGGTTCACTCCGGTCAGATAGCCGACGAAACCGAGTCCGCCGACCACTTCGTCATGCATCATGGGCTCAGCCAGAAAACAACTGGCATCAGAGGCGCAAATACCAATCGCAGGCTGCCCGGCCGCGGAAATAGCTCCGGCAAGCCGCTTGTTGAGCAGGCCGCCGAGAACCATCACGGCGACGTCGCGCGTCGCGCGATCCGTCACGCGCAGTCCGTTGACAAACTTGCTTTCGATTCCCATCTGCTTGAGCGTGGCGGTAAAGATTTTTCCGCCGCCATGCACCACGAGAATCTCGTGGCCCTGGTGAGCAAGCTGGGACACCTGACGCGCCAGCGTTTCCATCGCCGCCGCATCATCGAGTAACGCTCCCGCAACTTTTACGACTAGTCTCATCGGAGTCCTGTTGCCTCCCCAATCCCCATCATCAAATTCATATTTTGTACAGCCTGGCCCGCGGCGCCCTTACCCAGATTATCGAGACAACTTACAACCGCGAGGCGCCGCCCCGCGGGATCCAGCGCAAATCCGATATCACTGAAATTTGTGTGCGCCACATGCTGCAGTTCCGGCAACTTTCCCGCGGGCCAGATGCGCACCATCGGGCGATCCGCATAAAAACTGCGATAGAGAGATTCCACTTCCTGCACCGTATGCGGTTCGGAAAACCATACGTACAAAGTGGAAAGAATGCCGCGCGCAATGGGCAGAAGGTGCGTCGTGAAAACAATGTCCTCGCCCGCGATGCCCGTGTGCTCGGTCACCTCCGGCGTGTGGCGGTGAGAGAACAGGCCATACGCGCGGAAATTTTCGTCAACTTCCACGAAATGCAATTCCTTCTTCGGTTCCTTGCCCGCGCCTGTCGCTCCGGACTTGCAATCGGCCACGATACCGCGCTCGGTTGCGATCCAGCCGGATTCGACGAGCGGCTTCAGACCGAGGATCACGCTGGTCGGATAACAGCCGGGATTGGCAACGAGCCGCGCACCGGGCAATTGATCCGCGTACAACTCGGGCAAACCGTAAACGGCCTCCTCCGCCAGATCTTTTGGCGGGGCCGGAAGCTTGTACCATTGCGAAAACGTTTCGGGGTTGTGGAAGCGGAACGCGCCGCTCAGGTCCACGACCCGCAACCCCGCGTCCAAAAGTTGCGGCACCGTTTCGAGCGAAGCTTCGTGCGGCGTCGCGAGAAACACAGTGCCGGCTCCGCTCGATGCAATGGCATCGACCGAAAACGTCTTGCAGGGAGCTTCGCCCCAACCGCGCAGTTGCGGGAAAATTTCCGTCAAGCACTTTACGTGCGCCGAGCTTTCCCGCAAGTAAAAAATCGGTTTTTGAATTTTGGGATGCCGAAGAAGAAGCTGGGCCAGCTCAAAACCCGCATAGCCCGTTGCTCCGACTACGGCGACCCGTTGCGGGTCGTTCATCGGAGTAAATCCTCCATGCGTTTCTGGACAGCGGCGCACGCTTTGCGAGACGGCGTGATCACCAGGACGGTATCGTCTCCTGCGATTGTTCCGGCCACTTCCTTGAATTTTTCTGCGTCCAGCGCAGCAGCCAGCGGTTGCGCTCCAGACGGAGGCGTCTTCAGGACCAGCAAGTTGAAAGCGGGCCGCAGGTCCACGAGGAAATCGCGCAGCGCCCGGCCGAGCGGCGGCATGGGCGCGCCGGAGTCATCACCATTGGAAAGCGGCTTGTAGCCTTCGGCGGTCTTCACCAGCCGGAGTTCGGACATATCCCTCGAGAGCGTGCCCTGCGTCACACGGACCTTCATGTGAAACAGCCTGCGCCGCAGCTCATCCTGGCTCGAGATCGGTTCGCTCGCCACCAATTTCAGGATCTGTCCTTGCCGGAATTTTTTGTGTACGTTCAGCGCCATTGGACTATTTAACTTTATGCACTCACTTGCATAATTATGCGCGTGAGTTTCCGGCCGTGTCAAATCTTTTTTGTAACATTTCGAAACAATTTCCTGCGTTTAACTTTCGCAGCTTTTCAGCAATCAACCTTCGCACCGCAATGTTTTCTGTTCTCGAAAACTTGACGAATCCCCGCGCTTAACTTGAGCGATAATAGAGCTCGATGCTATTCTCCAGATAATGAGCGAAGCGCCCATTCACGAAGCAACCAGTGCTTCTCCGGAAGCGCGCCATCAGGCTTTGCTGGAAGTGGCCGAAGCGATTGCGCAGCACCGCGATCTCGGCGAACTGTTTCACGAGCTCGCGGAACGCCTGCATCGCGTCGTGGAATTCGAGTACTTGAATCTGATCTTGTACGACCCTCTGCGGAACGTCATGCGGCTGCACATTCTCGAATCCGAAAAACAATTCAGGAAATATGGGCCGGGAAGCGAATTCGCAATTGGCGAAACGCCGTCCGGATGGGTCTGGGAATCGCAGAAGCCATATCTTCTGGACGATATCGAGAAAGAAAAGCGGATTCCCGAAATTGTGCAAACGCTCCGTGAAAACGGTGTCCGGTCATTTTGTTCCCTGGCGCTGACCACCGCGCAGCGTCGGCTGGGCGTGATGAGTTTCGGGCGCGGCACGCCGCACGTTCATACGGAATCGGAGGTCGCGTTTCTGCAGCAGGTGGCGCGGCAAGTAGCCGTTGCTGTAGATAACGCACTCAATTTTGAAAGTGCTCAGGCATATCAGCGGCAACTGGCGCGGGAGCGCGACCGATTGCGCGTCCTGCTGGAAGTAAACAACGCCGCTGTCTCCAAGCTGGACCTGCATCTGCTCTTGAACTCGATAGCGGCATCGCTTCGCCGCGTCATTCACCATGAATATACGAGCCTTGCGGTTTTCGAACCGGAAGCCAACAGCATGCATGTGCTGGCTCTGGATTTTCCCGAGGGAAAAGGGCTGATTCGCGAGGACTTGCTTGTCCCGGTGGATAGGGCTCTGGCAGGGAAAGCCTTTCGCACACATCAACCGCAGGTTTTAGACCGCAATGAAATCGAAGCGTTCGATTCAGTTACTTCACGGCTAATGATGGCCGAAGGAGTTCGGTCGCTGGTGTGCATGCCGCTGATCACGCATGATCGCGCGATCGGCACGGTGAGCCTGGCAAGCCTGCGCGACTCGGCATTCCAGCAAGGCGATGTGGATTTGCTTGCACAGGTCGCAAGCCAAGTGGCGATTGCCGTCGAAAACGCACTGGCCTTCAAGGAAATTGCCGAACTTAAAAATAAACTGGCTCAGGAAAAACTTTATCTCGAAGATGAAATCCGTTCGGAAATGAATTTCGACGAGATCATCGGCGAGTCCGCCCCGGTGCGTGCAGTGCTGAAGCAAGTGGAAACCGTTGCTCCCACGGATTCCACCGTGCTGATCACGGGCGAAACCGGCACGGGCAAAGAGTTAATTGCGCGGGCCATTCATAATTTAAGCCCGCGACGGGAACGCACGTTTGTAAAAGTGAATTGCGCGGCCATTCCCACGGGCTTGCTGGAATCAGAATTATTCGGGCACGAACGCGGCGCATTCACGGGAGCGATTGCGCAACGGATCGGCAGGTTTGAACTCGCCGATGGCGGCACGATTTTTCTGGATGAAATTGGGGATATTCCGCTGGAACTGCAGCCCAAGCTTCTGCGCGTACTTCAGGAACAGGAATTTGAGAGATTGGGCAGCACGCACACGACTCGCGTGGATATTCGCCTGGTGGCCGCCACAAATCGTAATCTCGCAGAAATGGTTGCGGCTCGCACATTCCGAAGCGACCTCTACTATAGGTTGCGTGTTTTCCCCATACTTATGCCGCCGCTGCGCGATCGGCAAGGAGACATTCCATCGCTGGTTCGATATTTTGTGGAAAAGCACGCCCGGCGCATGAATCGAAAAGTGGAGACCATTCCTGCCGAAACTCTAGAACAACTTGTTCATTATCCGTGGCCGGGAAACATTCGCGAATTGGAAAACTTGATCGAGCGAGCGGTTATCGTGTCTCCGGGGCCTGTGCTCCGCGTACCTTTAGGCGAACTTAGATCAGGCGCCGAAGCTCTTGATGAAAGCCTGACCCTGAGGGCGGCGGAACGCGATCACATTCTAAAAGCCTTGGAGGCCACGAAATGGGTATTGGCAGGCTCACGTGGCGCAGCGATGAGGCTGGGCATGAAAAGAACGACGTTGCAATCAAAGATGCGGAAACTAGGTATAGAAAAGCATAAGTGAAATGACATGCCGCTATATCGGCACATGCCGATATAGCGGCAATTATTACATCCCTACATCATTCGAAATTTCTAATCCAATCTAGAATTCCTCTCGTATCCCATTGTAAATATGAACTTTAATTTTAGTGATTCTATTTCGGCACAATGGCCAATAAAATGCTATCTATCGAGGCTTGGGTGCTATCTTGGAGTTTAATCAACTAGGCTGGGAATGTTCAAGGTAACCGTAAGTCAGGCCGATAACACTGAGACTTGGGAACTAGAGGGGAAACTCTCTGGCGAGTGGGTCATGGAACTGGAGCGATGCTGGAAAGAACGCAAATCGCCTCTAGATGTCCCACTGGAAGTTCGTCTGAAAGCGATCAGCTACATTGATGCGGCAGGTAAGCAATTACTCGCGCAAATGCACGAAGCAGGGGTTGGAATCGTGGGATGTGGGTGCATGACGAAAGCTGTGGTCGAAGAAATTTCGCGGTCACTCAACACAAATTGATTTTCATTTTCAGATGGCGTGCGGCGCTCGATTTGCAGGATGCGCACGGGAGATTCGTAAGAAAAATAAGGGCATAGGCCACCAAACGCTTCCCAGAGCGTCTAATTCATAGAGTTTAGATTATTTTACAATTTCTTGGGTCTGGGGGAGAAGCAAGAGCACTTGATAGCTTCATGCATTCCTTATTTATAAGGGGAAAACAATCATGAATCAGGAACGCACACAATCCGTGGGAGAAAATTTAATCGAAGTCAATATGGACGAGCAGACCGAAGATCAGCTGATCGAGCGGGGACTGAACGGAGATTCGCGGGCGCTCGACGCATTGTTTGCGCGCAACACGCGCGCCCTTTACCAGACTGCGTTCCGCGTGCTGGGCAATCCGGAGGACGCTGAGGAGGCTCTGCAGGAAGGTCTGCTTTCCGCATATCGCAATCTGCCGAGGTTCGAGCGCCGGTCGCAGTTTTCAACTTGGCTGACGCGCATCGTAATTAACGCGGCTCTGATGCGGCGGCGCAGCAAGCGCTCCCGGCCCGCGGTGTCGCTGGATGATTTTGCACTTGAAGGTGAAGTGCCGCTGGCGGAGCGCTTTGCGGACGATGGCCCGAATCCGGAGCAGCTTTATGCTGGAACCGAACTTGGCGATCGCATGAAAAAGAAATTGGCGGAGATTTCTCCTCTGCTGCGGACTGCTTTTTGGTTGCGTGAGATTGAAGGCCTTTCCGCGGAAGAAGCCGCGCAAGTCCTGGGCGTTTCGCGCAACACATTGAAGGCGCGTTTGTGGAGAGCACGTCAGGAACTAGCGGTACGGCTGGGCCTGGCGCTCGATACAAATCTGGCGCCCGCTACGTAATTCATCCATTCATACCATACATAAAAATGGGGCTTCCGGCTTGGCGGAAAAATTATTATACAAGTCCGCCTGCGCCTGAAGCCCCATTCATACCTAGAAGTTATCTCATAAACACATTTAAGTCTTTCCGAGCTTGCGAGTTATGAAAACTAGCGTAAATCAGGAGCATGGACCTAACTGCGCCGCAGTGGGAGAAACTCAAACCACTGCTTGCTCCGAAACGACGTTCC
>DATAPT010000453.1:0-2940 GCA_036265065.1 Candidatus Acidiferrales bacterium
ACTTCCTTGCGCCGGTGCATCCTGATTGCCGAAATGATGGAGGATTTGGACCCGGGATGCGATTGGAAAGCCATGCGGAAGCTGGGGCGCCAGACATTTCAGCGTATTGGCACGCTGCGCGATACGCAAGTGCTCATGAAATGGATCGAGAAGCTCGGCGAAAAGGGTGAGGCTTCGACCGAAGCATTTCTCGATGTGCTGAAAAAGAAACAGGATCAGGACAAGAGCGATGCGCGTGCGGCCGTTCGTGAATTCGATCGCAAGCAATGGCGGTCCTTCCGCAGGGAATGCGCAAGACACCATCATCACGTCCTATTGAACCGGCCCGCCTGTGAATCGGTCGTATTGGAAATTTGGGAAAACGTGCGCGATCTGAATCGCAGCGCGCAGCGCAGCCGGAGCCTTATTGCATATCACCGGCTACGCGTAGGTTTAAAAAAGTTCCGCTACGCGATAGAAAATTTTTTGCCTTCGATGTACGCAGGATGGGCTCCTGATCTGAAAATCGTGCAGGATTTATTGGGAGAAATTCACGATTTAACGGTTCTTGACCAGATGCTCGTGAAACATCGAGATTTGGTGGAGGAGCACATTTTTACCGCGTGGCGCGAAAAAGTGGAACAAGAGCAGGAGTCGCGCCTCCAGCAGTATCGTGAAAAGACCTCAGCGAAATCTTCTCTCCTGCGAATTTGGCGCGAGGGATTGCCCGCGGAAAAGGATTTGCGTTCCATCGGTCTCGCCCGGCTTGGCGAATGGGCCGCTTTTGTGACGCCTGATTTCCCGCGCGTGCGGCGCATGGCTCGATTGTCTTTGCAGATTTATGATGGCCTGGCGAATTGCGGCCTGATGGGAAAGGACCCGCAGATTGAAGAGCGATTCATTCTGCAAGCGGCGGCCATGCTGCAGGAAACAGGAAAATTCAAAGGGAGCAAGGCATACCACAAAGAGTCCTACCGGATGATTCGCAAAATTTCGCCGCCACCCGGCTGGTCGAAAACCGATCTTGAATATGTAGCGATTGTGGCGCGGTTTCACCGGCGCGCGCTGCCTTATCCGGACCATGCGAAGCTCAGGGTTTACGAATTGCCGCTGCGGCAATCTTTAATCCGGCTCGCCGCAATTCTGCGCATGGCCAATGCATTCCATGCCAGGCGCTACAAAACGATTCGCCGGCTACATGTTGAAATGGGCCCGGGCTACCTCGTCATTCGGGCGGAAGGTTTTCAGAATCGCGATGCAATCGATTCCAAAGTTTCGGCTGCCCGGCGATTCCTGGAATTTGTTTTTCAGGGCTCCGTGCATATTCTTGCGCCAGGGATGCGTATGGCCGTTCCACGCGTGATACGGACGGCCGCGCGCAGCGACGCGGCTTAGCATTTGCATGCTAATTTTGTTTCCCAAGCGGAAGTATTATTCCTACAAGAATAAAAAATCAACGGGCTGAACAGGTTGCGGAGAAAATAGTTTATTTTGTCATTCCGAGCGAAGCGAGGAATCTCTCTTCGATTTAGGCATGAGAAAACGAAGAAAGAGAGATTCCTCGCTTCGCTCGGAATGACAGAATGTTGGATTTTTCCGCAGACTATGAAACCTGTACTACTGAAACCACTCCGCGTTTACTAAGTGCACTAAAATATAGAGGTGTTTAGAAAATCAGTTTTAGCGCGAACTGAAGTTCGCGCGGATCTTGCGCGTTGGAGATCGTCCCAAATGTCGACGTGCCGTAAATACGATTTGGCAAATTAAAATTCGGGCGATTCAGCACATTAAAAACGTCGAAGCGGAATTGCATTTTCATTGATTCGCGCAGCACTACTTCTTTTTGCAAAGAAGCATCCAGATCCACAAGGCCGGGACCGACCACATTGTTGCGCGGCGTATTGCCAAACGTGTATTGGGCGGGAAGTGAGAAGGCCGACTTGTTAAACCATTGGTCCGGAGTTTTCGGTCCGCTGTTGGGATTGTCAGTTACGTTGGGGCGCTCCAGATTATTTCCATTCACGAGGCCGATATTTGCCGCTGCCGGATCGTTTGCCGCGCTTAGGTTGATCGTGAACGGCGCGCCGCTTTGCGCGATAAAGTTACCGCTCGCCCGCCATCCGCCCACAGTGCGATGCAGCCAGCCAGAGGAACCGCTGGCGATCGGGAGATCGTAGATCACGTTGATGGTTGCACGGTTCCGATGATCGAAACTGGAACTGGCTTTTTCAGCTGCCAAGTTAAATGCGTAGATGTTTTGCGGAAGATTCAATTCGGCATTGGTGGTTCCCGCATCGGAAGCATCGTCAATGGAATGAGACCACGTATAGCTTCCATCGAATGAAAGCCCTTTGGCAAAACGGCGAGTGACCTTGAAAGTAAGGTCATGGAAAGACGCCCAGCCGTCCCACCGAATCGTGGTGAATGCATTCAGATTCGGGAAAGGACGCCGAGTTTGGACATTTCCCGGTCCCGGTTGGGGAAGGTTAAGCGCTGTCGAGCTATCCGCGTGAACCGTTCTCGATCCGACGTATTCCAGTTCGACTGCCGTGGTTGACGACAGAGGATGCTGCAGCGACAAATTCCATACTTCATTGTATTCGACGGCGAAATCGTGGTTGACGCTATTGGCGCCGATGGCTCCGTTCGGATTAATGCTGAGAATATTATTTATTGTGTACGGCGAGGAGGCCAATGTCGCGGCATTGTTGTTTACAGTTTTATTCAGAAAAAATGGAATGTTCTCGGCCAGATTTTGCAGGACGCTGTATGCGGCCTGGTTGGTGTAAATTCCGTATCCAGCGCGTACGACCGTTTGGCCGGAATTAGGAATGCTCCAAGCGAGGCCAAAGCGGGGAGAAAATCTCAATGGGCGGGGACGCAGCAGGCTGCTATTCCATCCGGCAGTGGAAGCACCGACGACAGGAATCGCGGAAAAGGCTACAAGGGCATTTTGCGCCG
>DATAPT010000454.1:0-3491 GCA_036265065.1 Candidatus Acidiferrales bacterium
ATCGATGACCACCTTAACTGTTGCGTGTATCGGGCTGGGCCGTATGGGCTCCGGTATTGCTGGGAATATTCAGAAGCATGGTTTTCCCCTCACGGTTTACAACCGCAGCGCAGAAAAAACCAAGCCATTTATCTCCGGCGGCGCTATTGCGGCGCGAACACCGCGAGATGCAGCGGCAAGCGCTGAAATCGTCGTAACAAATTTGATGGATGACGCGTCCGTTCTCGAAACGGTGACCGGCGAAAATGGCATTCTGGCCGGGATGCGCCCCGATTCCATCCACATCGGCACCACCACCATTTCGCCCGCCCTCAGCACGCGCCTGGCGGCCCTGCACACGGCGCAAGGGAGCCATTACATCGCGGGACCTGTCGCAGGCAGGCCGGACGCAGCTGCCGCCGGGAAGCTGTTTACATTTCTGGCAGGAAAGCCTGAGCCGATCGAGCGCAGCCGGCAAGTGATAAACAGTTATGCCGACCGAATCATTCCCATGGGAGAAGATCCCGCGGTCGCCATGAGCATGAAGCTCGTCGGAAATTTCATGGTGGCAAGCATCATCGAAATGATGGGGCAGGTGTACGTATTTGCGGAAAAACGCGGAGTCGACCCGGCGATCATCACGAACATGTTCAAACAATTCATGCCCGCTACGTCCGAGTATGTGGATAGGATCAGCTCACGCAATTTTGACGATGCGGGTTTCACGCTTGATGGCGGCTTAAAGGACGTTACGTTGATTCTTGCGGCGGCTGCCGAGGTCCAGGCTCCGCTGCCCTATGCAAGCATCGTTCGCGATAAATGTTTAGCCGCGCAGGCGTTAGGCAAGAGCCAGCTCGACTGGTCCGTGCTGACTGAGATTTCGCGTCTCAACGCGGGGCAGAAATAGCTACAGTGGGGACGAGAAGTAAATGAAGGTTCGGATTCGTGCAATCGCTTGGGAGTCTCGGTTATAGAGACTGTGTGAGAGCACAAAATTGAAAGCTCAGCGGCTAAAGAGGCTGCGGAAAAACTAGCACCTTGTCATTCCGAAGGACGGTGTTTGCCCTAGGAATCTGCTGTTTCTTGGAATCCGAGAAGAAAAGCAGATCCCTCGCTTTGCTCGGGATGACAAAAAGTATTTTTTTCACAGCTTGTAAATCCG
The DNA here is from genome assembly GCA_036265065.1 of Candidatus Acidiferrales bacterium. Classification (GTDB taxonomy): domain Bacteria; phylum Acidobacteriota; class Terriglobia; order Acidiferrales; family UBA7541; genus Palsa-360. The sequence goes on from DATAPT010000454.1 coordinate 1,142, forward strand.
AACACACTTGAAGATTTTTATTCGTAAGCTTTACGCAAGAATTGCGCAGTGGAAAGCATTAACTCGGAATAATCCTCGTGGAGCACGGCGCGAATCGCGTCTTCCGCGGAAGCCCCGCCAGCGATCCGTTCAAGAATCCTCTCCATATCATCCACACCATTTTCCGTCATGATCGTCTCTACTACGGCAAGCGACCACGCGTAAGCGACGCCTGCCGTATCCTTTGAAAGGTTCAACCACGAACTTTCATAGGAAAGAAGGGAAAACTCCATGTGGTGCTGGAAGGCGGCCGACAGTGCCGCGGCGTTATTCCGGCTGCGCCTGCCTTCCATGAATTGTGCCAGGCCCTCTTGCAGCCATACGGGACACCGCCCTCCGGTTCTTTGCCCAACGAAGCTGTGCGTAAGTTCATGCTTGAGGACGCGAGCCAGTTCATTGGTCATGCTGCTTAAGCCTGAGACAGGAACCCGGATGCGTCCATCGTTGAGCGCGCCTGACCAGCTTGGCGCGCGCGTAATATCCATGAACGCCTGATTGGTGTACAAGATTACGCCGATCGGCTCGGGCGGACTGTAATTCAGCGTGGCGGAAATTTCATCGAATTGCGCTTCCAGCGTTTTGAGAACATCGTGCGCTAGTTCAGGAGCGGCGTTGCCGTTGTACTTCAGTCGAAAATGCGTAGTTTCGCCTTCGTGATATTCGGCTTCTTCGCGCGCATCGCGTTCGGCTTTTTCGAGCGCGCGTTTCGTTTCGTCGTCCGGCTGCAGGTCCATCGCTCGGCGCCATTGCGTAACCGCATCCGAGGCACGATTCAGGCCGTAATATGCCCAGCCCGATAATTTGGCCACTTCCGCTGAATCGGGATCGATGCGGCGGGCATGGTCCAGCAGATCCGATGCAGCTGTGTATTCGCTACGCTTCAAGTGCAAGTAGGCGGCTTCGAGCATAAGGCCCACGTTTTCGGAATCGAAGCGAAGCCCCACATTGTAATGGGCAACAGCACGTTCGAAATCGCCCACGCTGATTTCAAATCTCGCCGCCGCGCTTTCCGCCGCAACCACGCGGGCTACGGCCGACTCGGAAGGATTCGACGACGCCTCCGATTCCAGTTTGGAAAGCAGATCGGTATTGATCACTCCATCACGCACGGCGGCGCTTGCCGCGGCATCCGTTGGTGTGGCGGACATACCTGCTGGCGGCGCCATGGGAAGGTTTGCAGCGCGATCTGCAGGCGTTCCCGCCGTGGAAATGGCCGAGGAATCGTCATGCGTTACGTGGTCGACTATCGAAAGCGGGAAACTCAGACGGCCAGCGGACGTTTCGTAACTCACCTCGCCATTTTCCTGCGTGACGTGCGTGGCGCTGATTTTTCGTCCGCTCTTCAGATAAATCGTATCGGCGAAGACACTCCCGGAAGCGGCAAAGGCCAGGCATAGGAGGGCGAATACTTTAACCGTGTACGCTGCGGGGGACCGCATTTCCACATTTTACCAAGAAGCTTTGAGGGGGCCCGGTGCCCTTTCCGGTCTGATGCCCAATCCGGCTATACCCAAATCAGGGGTAATGGGGGGAATAAAATGGTCAATGGCCATGAAATAAAAAAGGGCGGCCGAATCGGCCGCCCTGGAATATCTGCTATCTTTCGAACTAAAATTAAGGAGTGGTCGGGCTGACCAGAGCGCGCCAGATGACGACGCCGGTCACAGCAGCCACTACCGGGATTGCGATCCAAAGAAACCGGTTGCGGGCCGTCGGGTGAGGAGATTGCGGCATGGCCGGAGGATCTTCGCTCTCGACTTCCATGCGATATGAGTTTCCGGCTTCGAGCGTCTTCACTTCGTCGCCCATAGTAACTTCCAGGGTTCCGCGCGTGGCGGTCAAAATCATTTCGGTCGAATTGATCATACTGATTTGACCGGTGGTGGCTTGCGCGTTCGCTGGACGAATCGTGGCCCCATCCGCGAGCAACTGGAATGTCTGCCCCTCAGCGGAGGAAATGATCACGGATCCGGCGTTCAAATTCGCTGAGAACCCATTTGGGAAGGAGTGAACTTCGGCCATTGTGTTCTGGCGCAAAACGATTTGGCCAGAACCGAGCTTGACGCGAAGGGTCGAATTTTCCGGTGTCTGCAGATGGTCACCGTCATAAATCGTGGCACCGCTTGTGGTTACCCCTGCACCCACATGAGCATTTTCTGAAGCAAGGACTACGCCCAATGGAGCGGATGGCGAGCTGGCGGGTGCAGCCATAACCGGCGCATGAATCAGCACCACACTCAATGTTGCAATCAGAACAGCCGTAAATAGTTTACGCAATGAAACCTCCCCGAAATCTCTTGCGCTCATAGAG
>DATAPT010000455.1:0-5574 GCA_036265065.1 Candidatus Acidiferrales bacterium
TTCATGGGAATATGTCCCTAAGTGGCAGAATTGTACCTTGCTTCGCGAAATCATTCACGGAATTTTAGTGTCAATTGCTTCCCGTTGATCGCGGGTTCGGACATTTGAAATTGAGCAGGCGTTTAAATTGTTTCCCGTTCCGCCTAGCCGATTCTCCCTCGGACAGTCGCGAAGATACTCCCCGTAAATGCGAAAGATTTCCCTCCACGGAATAGAAATTATTGCGCAAGTGCGGTCGCATCGAATAAACTTCCACCCATTCAACAGTCGGAGTTGTCTTCGCCTTGTGAGTCGATCCGTTGAACTGTGTTTCTAACTCGCATTGATATTTCGCTGCCCGGAGAGGGGAAAATGTCCAAAAAACTAGTTTCGCTATGCGGTTTGCTTGGAATTATTTATGTGCTGGCGATGTCTGCGCATGCTCAGGTGCCTGGACCGCTCAAACTTTCTCAAACTATTCCCCTGACGGGGCTGAAGGACGGCGACTTCGATCATTTCGCGCTTGACCCTGTTGGCCAGCGCCTGTTTCTTGCCGCGGAAGAAAATTCAACCATTATCGTGATCGATCTGCGAACAAACAAAGTCGTCGGGAAAATCACCGGCGCGAAAGCCCCGCACTCCCTGGGGTACAACACGGAAACGAAAAAACTTTATGCCGTGGATGACGGCGGCCCGAACCAGGTCGAAATTTTCGATGGAACCACGTTCAAGCTCGTGGGGACAATTCCCATGGCCGCGCACGCGGACGTCAGCGCCTATGACCCGGCCAGCAAAATGCTTTTTGTCGGCAACGGAGGCAGAAAGGACAAGCAAGACTTCACGTCCCTCAGCGTCGTGGATACGTCCAGCGACAAAAAAGTCGGCGATATCAAGATTTCCGGTGACCGCATCGAGTCCGTCCGCATGGAAGAAAAAAGTCCGCGCATGTTCGTGAACGTTTATTACAAAGGCGAAATTGCCGTGGTGGATAGAGTCAAGCAGACTGTGATCGCGACGTGGTCCTTCGCGCAGCAGGGGAAAAATTTCGGTTCGATGGCGCTGGATGAACCCGATCACCGCCTCTTCGTTCATGCTCGCGAACCGGGAACCGTTCTGGTGATCGACACGGAAACCGGAAAACTCGTTATGTCGCTACCGTGCCAGGGCGATTATGACGACGCGATCTACGATACTGGAACGCGCCGCTTGTATTTGATCGGCACTCCATTCCTCAAAGTCTGGCAGAAGGACGAGGAAGGCGATCGCTACGATATTCTCGGCCAGGTTCCCACTGCTTTCCATTCCATCACAGGTTTCTTGGTCCCATCCCTCAATCGCTTGTTCATCGCCGTCAATCACCATGGAACCACGGACGCAGTGGTGCAGTCATACGAAATTGTTCCGTAAAATCTGGCGCTAGTGGAGCGGGCTTTACAGGCTGCTGAAATAAACACACTATTCCTGTCATTCCGATCGGAGCGAGGAATCTCTCTTTCATTATTTTCTTAAAGCTAAATCGAAGAGAGATTCCTCGCTCCGCTCGGAATGACAGATTTCAATAATTTTTCCGCAATCATTTCAGCCTGCGGATTTTCTTTGATCGTACGAAATTCCGCAGGCTGAAGCCCGCGCCTCTCGGAACCCGCGTCGCAAATTTTGAATGTGAGAAATTTAGTTTAAGTGGGCCCGCCAGGATTTGAACCTGGGACCGACGGATTATGAGTCCGCTGCTCTAACCACTGAGCTACAGGCCCGACGTGTCTGCACTACATCCTACACTGAAATGAATTGCGTGACATAGACCGGTTGGATCTGACTCAGAAAAACGGGTGCTTGTTCTTTCCAAGCCGCCTGTGACAACGGCATTCCCAGATATCCTAGGAAATTCAGCTAAAAAATCCGCGTTGACTTTGCACTATATGCGCAGTAGATTTTCGCCTCATCCCACCCCACTTAAGGAGAGACCCTATGCGAATGCTGATGAAAGTTACGATTCCGGGCGCGGAAGGAAACGCGGCCATTATCAATGGAACACTTGGGTCCACTATTGGTGCGATCCTCGCCGATCTAAAGCCTGAATCTGTTTATTTTCTCGAAGAGAATGGCCATAGAACAGGAATCATCGTCTTTAACCTGGAAAATACTTCGGATATCCCCGCCATCGCGGAGCCGTGGTTCCTGGCGTTCAATGCAAGAGTGGAACTGCATCCCACGATGACCCTGGAAGATTTGAAGAATTCCGCGCCGGGCATGGAAAGCGCCGTGAAGAAGTACTCGAAATCAGTCCATCCCGTAGGCCGTTAATTTCTAGGAAGGCGGAGCGGTGGCGCCCGGCTGCGCGGTTGGCGGCGCCATCATGCCTTGCGCGGCGATCAGGTCGCGTGCGGGTGCTCTCATCTCGGGCCACTTGCGCAAAAATGTCAGCCCGCCAATGCAACTGACGAGGCCGCCGAGCGCAACGGTTACGGGCGCACCGATTCGATCGGCGAGAGCTCCAGCCAAGAGCGAGCCGAACGGCGTCATTCCCAGGAACATCATCGCGTACAAGGACATCACACGCCCTCGGAGCTGATCCGGGACCATTGCCTGAATCAGCGTATTGCTGGCCGTAAACTGCATCATCATTGCGAATCCGGAAATCGCCAGAATTACCATTGAAATCCAGTACCAATGCGAAGCGCTGAATAACACCAGGGAAGCGCCGAGGCCGGTCGCTGAATACGCAACAACATTTCCCAGTCCGCGCAATTGCTGGCGCATGGCCAGCACCAGCGCTCCAAACATCGCACCCACGCCGACCGCGCCCATGAGCGCGCCGTACGCGGAAGCTCCGCCGTGCAGAATTTTTACCGCAAAGATGGGCATCAGCACGGTGTAAGGCAGCGCCATAAAGCTGACAAGAGCCACAAGCGTCAGGATTGTGCGTATCGGCTTGGTATGCCGCGCAAATCGAATTCCTTCGCGAAGTTTTTCCAGCGGCGTTGCGCCATCATGTACAGGAGGCAATTTTCGGATGCGCATCAAGAACAGGCCCGCGATCACCGCGAGATAGCTGATTCCGTTCAGCAGGAAACACCAGCCCTCACCCACAATCGCCACGACAAATCCAGCAATTGCAGGGCCCGCCACGCGCGCGAGGTTGAACATCGATGAGTTGAGCGCAATTGCATTCAGCAAATCCTCGCGCCCCACCATTTCGATCAGGAACGATTGCCGTGCCGGCACATCGAACGCATTGACGATACCCAATAGCGTCGCCAGGCCGATGATTTCTTGCACGCCTAATCGCCCAGTTAATCGCCCCGTCATCGTCAGCGCCGCAAGGATGAATGCCAGTAACATGGAAGAAACCTGCGTGGCGATGACCACGCGCCGGCGCGGCCAGCGGTCGGCCACGAGCCCTGCAACGGGCGAGAGCACAAAAATGGGCATCTGCCCCACAAATCCAAGCAGCCCAAGGAGCGCTCCCGATCCTGTCAGGCGGTAAATGAGCCAATACTGCGCGACCGTCTGCATCCAGGTTCCGACCAGCGAGATAATTTGTCCGCTGAAAAAAAGCTGGAAATTGCGATGCCTCAGTGCGCGGAATGTACCGCCCGCCGCGGATGCGCGTGCTGTTGCCGACTGAGAATTTACCGTTGTGGGAGAGGAATCTGCCATATCGGTCGAAGCCAAATTTTATTGTAGCGCACGCGTAGCCCTCGGATGTAGGCAGGCCTCACAGCCTGCGGAAAAAAACATCATTTTTGTCATTCCGAGCGGAGCGAGGAATCTCTCTTTCATTTGGTTTCTTGAGCTTAAATCGAAGAGAGATTCCTCGCTGCGCTCGGAATGACAGTATTAATTACTTTTTCCTTAACCTTTTCAGCCTTATGTCTTCAGCCTTTGTCGAATTCCACACCAGATAATCTCAAAATGCGCGTGGAATCTGCGCCACGCCTGCCAGGCCCTCACGCTTTACGTTCTATGCGCAGGTTTGCACAATCCGTTCCCCGGGACCGGGCTTTGGTGTATATTGCCCTCAGACGCAGGTCCTAAGCCCATACAGGAGTTACCCATATCGATTCTTCGCGGCTGCTTCGCAGTGTTTCACGAAGTTTGAGGCGCCGCACCGTTTCCAGGTTTGCGAAAATTCAGTTAGAGAGGGAACTATGCGAACACGGATCTTATTGCTGATGGCGATGGTTATTGTGGGAATGGTCGCTTTTCAATCGATGCCCGCCCTTACTTCCGCTGCGGAAAGCTCGGGTCCGCCGGCGATTTCCGGAATCGTAACTTCGCAAGAAGAAGGGCCGATGGAAGGTGTAGTGATCAGCGCCAGGAAAGATGGGTCGACGATTACGGTCAGCGTGCTCAGCGATAACAAGGGACACTACAGTTTCCCGGCGAATCGTCTGGAGCCCGGCCATTACACGCTGAAGACGCGCGCGGTTGGCTATATGCTTGACGGCGCGGGCGCAGCGGATGTGTCTGCGCAGAAACCCGCGACGGCCGACCTTGCTTTGAAGAAGACAAAAAATCTTGTGCCGCAAATGACCAACGCGGAATGGCTGATGAGCGTTCCAGGCACGGACGATCAGAAATCGTTTTTGCTGAATTGCGTGAGTTGCCACACGCTCGAACGCATTATTCGTTCCACGCACGACGCTGACGAATTTACGCAGGTGATCTACCGCATGATGGGCTATGCGCAAGTAAGCCAGCCGATCAAGCCGCAACGCCGAATGGAGCCAAATCGCGGCGGCACGCCAGAGCAATACCGCAAGCAGGCTGAATATCTGGCGACAATTAATTTGAGTGGAGTTTCGCAGTGGGAATATTCGCTGAAGACCTTGCCGCGTCCCACGGGCAAGGCCACGCACGTGATTGTCACGGAATATGAATTGCCCCGCCCGACGATTGAGCCGCATGACGTGATCGTCGACGAGCATGGAATCGTCTGGTACACGAACTTCGGCGAACAATTTATCGGCAGGCTCGATCCCAAGACCGGCGCGCTCAAGGAATATCCCGTGCCGGAATTAAAGCCCGGCTATCCGCAAGGTTTGCTGGACATTGAAGAAGACAAGAGCGGAGACATGTGGGTCGGCATGATGTATCAGGGCGCGCTCGCCAAGTTCAGCCCGAAAACCGAGAAATTACAAACGTTCTCTCTGCCGCCGGAATTTAATGACAACGCCGCGCAGCCGAACATGCTAGGGATGCGCTACGACGTGGATGGCAAAATCTGGACCGACAGCGCCGGGCACTACGATATTTTCCGTCTGGACGTCAAAACCGGATCGTACGAGCGCTTTGAACCCATGAAGCATCTTCCCGACGCCAGGCCGGGAACGATTTACGGCATCGATTCCGACTCGCACAACAATCTGTATTTCACGGACTTTGCCACCGATTACATCGGCCGCATCGATGCCAAAACCGGCGACACTTCATGGTTCCAGACGCCTACAAAACAATCGCGGCCGCGCCGCATTCGCACCGCGCCGAATGACGCCGTATATTTCGGCGAATATCAGGGCAACCGCATCGGAATGCTCGATCCCGAGACAAAGAAAATTACGGAATGGCCACTCTCCGTACCCTGGTCCGGAC
>DATAPT010000456.1:0-3913 GCA_036265065.1 Candidatus Acidiferrales bacterium
GGTGGGTGTGCGCGGCGCCCATGAACGCATAAAACAGCGGATGCGGCACGAGCGGCGTGGACTTGAATTCTGGATGAAATTGGCAGGCGAGAAACCAGGGATGGTTCGGCGCTTCGACAATTTCCACATACTTTCCGTCGGGAGAGCGGCCCGTGATGCGGAATCCCGCGTCGGTCAAAACTTTCTCGTATTCGCAGTTGAATTCGTAGCGGTGGCGGTGACGCTCGCTGATTTCCGTGCTGCCGTAAGCCTTGTAAGCGGTGGAATCTTTTTCGATTTTGCAGGGCCACGCGCCGAGGCGCATGGTGCCGCCCATTTCATCGACGCCCAGCAGCTCGCGCAACTTGTAAATCACGCGATGCGGCGTCTGCGGATCGAATTCCGTGCTGTCCGCGCCGGCAAGACCCACAACGTCGCGCGCATATTCAATCGTCGCGCATTGCATGCCAAGGCAAATCCCGAAAAACGGAACTTTGTGCGTGCGCGCGTATTCGATGGCGTAGATCATTCCCTGAATGCCGCGCTTGCCGAATCCGCCGGGAATCAGGATGCCGTCCGCATGCTCCAAACGCGCTGCCGCCGTTTCGCGCGAATCGAGATCTTCGGCTTCCACCCACTCGATGACTGCTCGATCTTTGTGCGCGAGGCCGCCGTGAATCAGCGATTCGCGCAAACTTTTGTACGCGTCCTCAAGCTGCACATATTTCCCCACCACCGCGATGCGCACTTGGCCCTGCGGCTTGCGAATGCGTTCCAGCAGCTCAAGCCACGCGCTCATGTCACGCTCGCGCGCTTCGAGGTGCAGCAGTTTTAAAATTTGATCGTCCAAACCTTCTTCCGCAAGCGCCACGGGCACGGCGTAAATCGTGTCCATATCCGGCATGGAAATCACACGTTGTTCAGGAACGTTGCAGAACAGAGCGATTTTCTTTTTCAGTTCCTGCGGCACGGTGCGGTCGCTGCGGCAAAGCAGAATGTCAGGCTGAATTCCGATGGAGAGAAGTTCTTTCACCGAATGCTGAGTAGGCTTAGTCTTTAATTCCCCGGCTGTGGGAATGTACGGAACCAAAGTGACGTGCACGTGTACAAAATTTTCAGGCCCAAGTTCCAGGCGCATCTGCCGAACCGCTTCGAGGAACGGAAGCGATTCAATGTCGCCGACCGTGCCGCCGATTTCCACGATCACCACATCCACGTCGACTGCGATTTTGCGGAACGCGGATTTAATTTCGTCCGTGACGTGAGGAATCACCTGCACCGTTTTGCCGAGGTAATCCCCGCGCCGCTCGCGCGTCAGGATCGACTCGTAAATTCTGCCGGTAGTCCAATTATTTTCGCGCGTGAGCTTGGCGTGCGTGAAGCGTTCGTAGTGGCCGAGGTCGAGATCGGTTTCCGCGCCGTCGTCCGTCACGTACACTTCGCCGTGCTGATAGGGGCTCATCGTGCCCGGATCGACGTTCAGATAAGGATCACACTTTTGGAGGGTAACTCGGAGACCACGACTCTCAAGCAGGCAGCCAATCGACGCCGCTGCAACACCCTTGCCCAGGGAGGATACAACACCACCGGTAACAAAAATATACTTCGGCCCCATCCGCTCAGTTCCAGTCGCCTCAATTTAAAAAATGCAAGACGCAGAACTGGGTAAAACCTCCACAAAGATGTTGGCGTACAACGCATTCTACGGGGGAAAGGCGAAGGATGTCAACGTGCCTCGAAAGTACATGAAATTCAGCCCAAATTTCATATTAGAAAGTGAACAAAATACTATTTTCAATAAAATTGCCGGAAATTGCGCGAAACGATTTTTCGTTTCGCGCAATCTCCGGCGGGAAGTTCACTTCGTGTTTACTTAGTTTCCGTCGTGATCGCCGTCATGATCCCGAGCGAAAAGATCCCGCATCACTTTGGCATCAGCATCGCAGGCATGGTTCAGGCAAGGAAGCCCGAATCCGCCTTCGATGGTCTTGAGCAGCGAAAAGTGCGTGTAAAACTTGGAACTCTGCACGCCCTTGACGCCATAATTGGTGTCCACGATCAGCAGCACCTGGTTCACGTTCGGCGTGGCGCTGTAATCGTTCTCATCCCACAGAATGACGATTGCGTTGTTGCCGTCTTTCCATGCTGGCGAACCGTGAATCGCTTTCACCAGATTGCGAAGCGTGAGATCGCCCTGATAGATCAGCGCGGGGTTCAATCCAACCTGTGTGCCCAGCGTCGAAGGATCGAAATCGCATACGGGGCCGGCGTTGCCGCGTCCATGTTGATCGTTGCACTGGTTCGGAGCGATGAACGAATAGTTGGGAACCTTACCCGACTCCAGATCTTCAAACAGCCCGCTCTTGCCCTCAAAGCCAACCATATTCTTCAGGCTGCTGTCGGAATCGTTTCCCTGCTGAATTTTCTGGAAGTAGGCGAAGGGATTGTGCTTCACGGCATAAAGGTTAATCAGCGTTTGCGTCTCTGCCGGCAGTACGCTGGTGATTGAAATTAAATTAGAGAAAAATCCGTCAGCGTTGTTCACGCCATCGGCTCCGGCCGCTGGCAAGCTTTCCTGATAGCTCTTCCAGCTCATTCCGTGTTCGTCCAGCTGATCGGCAATCGTCTTGCCGGAAATATTCGACGCGGCAGGATACGATTTGACGCCATCGATGTTCGTAACTTGGTTGATGGACGGCGGAGTTGTTTCGTTCGTGAGGTCGAATACAGGTGTCGCGCCATCGGTCCCGGTTCCCCAAATCGGGCAGACGTTGGGGCTGGAAGGAGTGTCTGTGGCGACAATTCCGGAAGAGAGGTTCGTCACGCAATTCGTATTGTGCCAGTCCGGCGAATTATCCGTTTCAACTCCGAAATTCGATCCGCCAACGACTTCCAGGTAATTGGTGAGGCTCGGATGCCCGACAGCGAAATAGTTGTTGGCTGCGTTGGCCGATTGCATCAGTTTATTGGCAAATGGCGCGCTTGGATTGCCCACGATCTGACCGTACGCGTGATTCTCCATCATAATCACAAACACATGGTCCAAATGAGGGACGCCCTTCGGGACATCGCCTTCATTGGCAAACATGGGGGCAGACATCATGGCGAATGCGAGCCCCAAGGCTGCGGCTTTCTTGAACATAAAATTAATCACCTTTCATTTTCGGGAAGCTGGGATTGCCGCCGCTCTGGGGACGCAGAGGGCTGGCGCGACCAGCGGTACTGTGGAATCGGCGCATTGCCGGGCGGTTACGGGAATGCGAATTTTTTGTAAACGCGGGCACAAAAAGTAGAGTCGGGTGTCGTCAGTAATTTTATTGGCGCAGCGTTTGTAGGTGTTCAACCTGGCCTCTATAGTCTAGAATCGTTCCTTCGTTTTGCTGATTTGGCTTATGGACAGTCGCGGCGAAACGCCTGCCGCGGTTCAGGGTAAATTTGGATTTCTCTTGACTTTATCGGGGGGCGACGGTCTATTGTCACATTCCGCTTTTGTGCAGGCGACACTATGATGCGGCAAAGCATCTATGCCTCGCGGGGAATGAGTTTCAGTCCAGTTTTTAAATAGATTGCCACCGGTCTGTTGCGGGTGTGCGGATGCGGGTAAGTTTGAGGCCCGCCGGTATCGGGGAGCCGTAATTTCCTCTTGTAAATCAGCTTGAAGCGGGCGGGGGGATTTCTAGTGCTTGAGTCAAATTTTCAGGTGGGGTGTGGCAGGGCGGTGCGCTGGGAACGTGCTCTTTACATTTTTGGACTGATCGCAACGCTCGGGATTCTAAGTTCATGCGGGTCGTCGACCACCTCGACCACCACTCCGACCATTACCATGTTCTGTACCCCCACGGATGTCACATTGCTCGGGACCTCCCAATGCACGGCCAACGTCTTAAATGAGAGCAGCACGCTCGTGAACTGGTCTGTCACCGGCGCTACGGGG
>DATAPT010000457.1:0-7553 GCA_036265065.1 Candidatus Acidiferrales bacterium
TAATTGTTCAAGAGATAGTAGTGGCCGGGCTCGCAGTTCGGTTTGATCGGGCGTTCCAGCGATTGCAAATAATCCCTGATCTGATCAACGCCTGGCTGGCTCGAATTATCGCACTCGCTGTAGGAGCCGCCGCCGTAGACGGCGGATCCAAAACCACCGCCTCCGTATCCATCCTGAATCCACCAGTTGTTCGTTCCGGGCTGCGGGTTGGGGTTTTCAATTTCATCGACGGTGCCGGCATCCGGCGTTCCGCTCCACACAAGTTCGTTGTGCGGCGGGGTTGCAGGATTGCCATCGCCATCGCTGAACCAGAGAGCGTCGCCGAATCCCAGCATGATGCTGTTCGCGCCCGTGCCGCCCATCACCGGCTGGTGATAATTGTCGCTCATCGAGTATGTGTCGGCGAGTTCCTTGAAGTACGGAATATCGCCCTGCTCGACATTATAAAAGCCCATTGTCGTCGCGCCTTCACCCGTAGTGGTGGCTGTGGGTGAATAATCCGTGCTGAAGTTCGACGCCTGAGCGACGCCATTTACGTTCGAACCAACGGTCACTTCCGTCCAGGCAAAGAGATCCGCCTTGCATCCGCTGGGATTGCGACGTGTGGCGTGCAATGCGTTGCAATCTTCTTGTTGCCACATCTGGTAGAAGCGATGCACCGGGCTGGCGGCATAATCGTCATCCGTATTCGTCGTCCCGTTGGTTATCTGGTACGGACCCGGCGGCAGCGTGGAATATGGAGCCGAGCCATGCACGCCGGTAACGCGCGTGTCGGGAACCTTGCCGGTCAATCCGGTTCCGCCGGTTGTCATAAACGTGTAGTAGTCCACCGGGCTGTCGGACAGGCCATCTTCGGACGCAGTGGCATCGCCGAGCGAGCAGACTCCATTGTTCGTGCAGACATTTGTCGGGCCGCCGTTGAGCGGAGCGGGAAGATTCGCGAAAATCGTTTTGTTCGAAGGGCTCAACTCGTATTTGCTGCTGCCCGTTACGTCCGCGGAGAATTGGTGCGCGCGGGCGTAGTGCGGTCCGGGCGTGCCATCTTCGTTAATAATTCCCTTGGACAGCAAGTTGTCCACTGTCTGACCGTTTTTCGGTTCGTAGGTGGCGAAAAGATGATCGAAAGTGCGATTCTCTCCGACGATGATGATGACGTGCTTGATGGGAGTCCGTGTTTTTCTGTGACCCTCATCCGCGCGCACAGGGACAGCAAACATCCCTCCTAAACTCAGTTGAAAAAGTATTATGGTAACTAAACTCAATCGAACACACTTCAACGACATCACCCGCAAATGCTTCATAAACTTTTGCCTCCGTCGGCCGGGGAAACATTTTTGATTTTTTAGGTCCGGCTTGCGGAATATGCGTGGGAATTGTTACGGAATGGTTTTGAAACAGTTAATTTGCATGAATCGAAGGTAACAATTCGAATAAGAAACGCCGCGAGATACGGGAATTCCTGTAGAAAAAATATTTATTCGGAAATATTCGCGCGTCTTGCGACCGGAATCATCCGGCCGTTTTCAAGCGTGAAGGAATTGTCCATCGTCCAATCCGTTGCCTGGCGGAGCCACCTGCACTCATCACTTATCCATGCGGAATGATATTTCAATCGTCGTCGTAACGGCTACCGGTGTACCGTCTGGCCCTCGCGAAGGCGTGAATTCCCATGACTTCACCGTGTTGACTGCCTCCTCGTCCATTTCCTTCTCTATCCCATTGACCACCACAATTCCGGTTGCCTTGCCATCAGCGCCAATGGTTACTTGCATTCTTACGGTACCCTGAACCTTGGCGCGGCGCGCCTTATTCGTATAGTGGGGCGAAGGGCAATATACACATTTCGGGTACCCGATGCCGCCTTCGCCCGGCTTCGCAGACTTGTCAGGCACGGCGAACTCAGTCGAAGATGCATGTGTTTCGTTGTTCTGGAGCACTGTTCCCTGGCTCTGATCTGAACCTTTCCAGGCTGACACCAGATGCATTGTCGAGATTTGCTTCAGGTTTTCTTGCTTTCGGAATTGATCGGTGTCTGACATTACAAAAAAAGCGTGTCGCTTGATCGATGTAGAAGTGATCTCCACCTTTAGATATGAAACACCCCCTGGAATGACTTCTAGAAGTGTTGGCACTCCGTTTTCCGTCTCCGCCACGCACTTGTATTTTCCCTCTTGCGCTGTGATTTCAATAAAACTTCCGTTCGCTATCCGTCCCAAGTCGGCATGATCGCAAAAAACGGAAGGCTTGTAGTCATGCTCCACAAAGTGAGACTCTCGATAAATTATGATTTTCCCTGTCCGCTCTTGAGCTGAGGCACTCAGACATAAAAAACACAGTAGGGCTGCAATGGTACCCGTTCTCACCATAGCGTCAACAACCTCCGAGATCCATCGGATGCATGTTTTTTTACACTACATTAATTAAGCTGTCAACATACGAAACCGTGAAATTATCATTGCGAAATTCAACGTTTTTAATCCTGGCGCGGCCTTAGCACGACGGGAATCATGCGGCCATTTTCTAACCTGAAGGAATTTCCGCGCCATTCGATGCGGTTCATCGCGAAGCTGGCGAGCCAAACGAAAAAAGAAAAGAAGTCGCGGACCGGCAAGAGCCAAAAACGGCGGCGCAGGATCGGATCGCGCAGCCCCCAGACACCGACGACCCAGGCCATTGCAAATCGCAGAGCAAAATACGCTCCAAGATAGAGCGCTGCAATGGAAGCTGAGGGCGCAACGCAGGCAGCGGCGATGGCCCAGGGAAGCCCATGCGTAAACAGCATTCCGAAATGCCCGCCTGGCCTGATGTTGCGAATCCCGATGGCCCAGCGCAATTCGTGGCGCAGATATGCGTTCAGAGTCAGCGAAGGAAACTCCATCCATACTGGCTCCGGAAGAAGTTCGATCCGGTGGCCGCGCGCGGCGATGCGGTGGCCTAGTTCGTAATCGTCGGAATGCAAATCAACCAACGCCTCAAAGCCGCCGATCTCGGCCAGATGCTCTTTCGTCGTGGCCATGGTCGAGCCCATCATGAAATTGAGGCCTTCGAGTTCGCGCGCCACGAGCGCCGCGCCGCAAAACGCAGCTGAGGAACCCACGCAATCCATGGCCGCGACGAATTGCAGATTATTATGGCCGCGGTAAAGCGCCGTCACGCCGCCAACGCCGGGATCGCGAAACATGGCCGCAACGCTTTGCAAATAGTCCGGCTCGACGCGCACATCGCTGTCCGTGATCACCAGTAGATCGTGCCGCGCCTCTCGCACCAGGCGGCACAGATTGGACACCTTCACGTTGGGACCGAGCTTTTCCTCGACTACAATCAAGCGAATCGCTCGCTCAGGAAAATCCGTGATCAATTTTTGCACGACGGGGACTGCCGGATCTTCCGGATCGTTCACGGCAAATAAAATTTCAAATTCCGGGTAATTTTGCCGGCTAAAACTCGCAAAATTTTCGTAGGCGTTCGGATCCATTCCGCGCACGGGTTTCAAAATGCTTACAGGAGGAAGTTGGTCCGCGATTGCCGATACTGGCGCCGCGCGATGGGCTACGCGAAAGAATCGCCACGCGGAATATATTCCAATGAGATAAAAAACTAGCGGGCCAGCTGCGAGGGCCAGAATCGTCCACCGAAAAATCATCATCGCGGAAAGATGCTGCAGGGACGCAGGCAAATCGTCCACCCAGGCCATGCCCACGCCCAAACAAATCAAACCGATTCCCGCCCAGCGTGTGGCATTCAGCTTCTCACCCAAAAATATTTTTGCGCCAATAGCTCCGGCCACGTAGGCGAGCGAAGTAACAGGGATCACAAAACTGACGGGAAACCAGGACAGCATGGTGAGAAACGAAAAGAACGACGCGGCCATCAGCAGAACTGCAAACCATAACCAGCCGACGCGCAGCGCGCGCAACACGAACGCGGCAATCGCGCGCGGGCGAAAATCATGAACCTCGCCCAGGAGTTTCATGGCGTGCGTCAGGCAAATTTCTCCGCCCGTGCCGGTCACCACCACGAAAGTCAAAATGGATAAGGTGCGCATGTCAGTTTGGCGTTCCCTGCGGAGTTGGAGCAGTGGTGCGATGCGGCGTGCGATTGATCAGCACCACGCCAAAAACAATGAGCACAATTCCAATCCAGCGCGCCGCGGAAACCTGTTCATGCAAAAATAAATATCCCAGCAGGGGAACGAGCGCATAGGCTATCGCGGAAAACGGCATCACGAAACTGTAATCAGCCCACGAAAGCACGAGCATGTGGCACACCATGAAGCCCAGCATCATGGCGATGCCGGCCCAGATGGGTGCGCTGGTGAGGACACGCGTGGCGCCGGAGAGGATCGACGACAGGTGCGAAATGTCGAGGTCGCCCGCTTCCTTCATCCCTTTCCCGAGCAATGTATTCCCCACCGAGCCGAGCACAACAAGAAGGAAAAGCAGTATGTAGGTTTTAGTTTTGTGAGTTTTTGGAGCAGTCATCGCGCGAATAGATCTTGTGGCACCGGCAAGATGCCGGCGCCACGGAACTTTTAATCTCCGGCGCTGGAGGCGGCCGCAGCGGAGGACTGCGCCATTTCGCGCGCGGTTTCTTTCCGCTCATGCAGGAACTTAAAGAACTCGACGCCTTCGCGCAGCCGCCGCTTCATGACTTCGGGGTCGCGCAACATTCCGCCGAACAACGAAAACATTTTGCGCGGGCGGAAATAGAATTTGCGGTAAAGCTCTTCCACGGAATTAAAAATCAGTGTGGAGCTGAGCTGCGGATAATTCATGGCCGCCGTTTGTATGCCGTGCGTGTCGACGAGATCACCGGTCTGAATCTGAAGCCAGCCCTGCTCCTGCGCCTGGCGATACAACTCTGTTCCCGGATAGGGCGCAGCGAGCGACACCTGAATCGTTTCCGGATCGATGTCACACGCAAACCGGATGGTTTGCTGAATGGTTTCCGGTGTCTCGCCCGGAAGCCCGAGAATAAACGTGCCGTGAATTTTGATTCCCAAATCACGCGCGTTCCGCGAAAACTCACGCGCGATGTCGATGCGAACGCCCTTCTTGATATTGATCAGAATCTGATCGTTCCCGGATTCATATCCGACGAGCAGCAGCCGGAGCCCGTTGTCCTTCATGATTTCAAGCGTTTTGCGCGGCACGTTGGCTTTCGCGTTGCAGGACCACGTCAGGCCAAGCTTGCCCAAGCGGCGCGCAATTTCCTCGGCACGCGGCAAGTCGTCGGTAAACGTGTCGTCATCGAAAAAGAATTCGCGCACTTGCGGGAAATATTTCTTCGCGAGAGCCATCTCGGCGGCCACGTTTTCCGGGCTGCGCACGCGGTAGCGATGTCCGCCAAGCGTCTGCGGCCACAGGCAGAACGTGCACTTGGAGCGGCATCCGCGACCTGTGTAAAGCGAAACATAGGGATGTTGCAGGTAGCCGATAAAATAATTCTCAATCTTGAGGTCGCGTTTGTAGACGTCCACCACAAACGGCAGGTCGTCCATATTTTCGATCGTCGGGCGGGGCGGCGTAAGTGTGACGCGTCCATTGTCCCGATAGGCGATGCCCCCAACATCCTTCAGCGGCTTGCGCGCGGCAATTTCCGCACAAATATAATCAAATTCGCCAAGCGAGACCCAATCGACCGCCGGCGCTGCGTTCATCGATTGCAGCGGCAACACGCCAACGTGCGCTCCCACCATGCCGATGATTATGTTGGGATTGATTTCCTTCAGGTGCGCGGCAAATTTGGCATCATTGGCAAATGAGGGCGTGCTCGTGTGCAGCACGGCCAGCTCGTAATCTTTGGCGAGAGGCGCGACCTGATCCACTGTCAGACCTTCCGGGGGCGCGTCAATCAGGCGGCTGCCGGGAACCATGGCAGCGGGTTGCGCGAGCCACGTGGGATACCAAAACGATTTGATCTCGCGTCGCGCTTGGTAACGCGCGCCTGCTCCACCGTCAAACCCTTCATAGCTGGGCGGATTCAAAAATAGCGTTTTCATGACTTCTGGCATTCTTTTCTTCCCCTGATGCTTATTCTTGACGCGGACTTACGGAGCGCCTGCAAATTCAGCAACCCTATTATCTTACCTGAAACGCGGCCAAGGCCGATACAAAACTCGCCTGAGTGTGTTGCCCACCAGTCAAAACCCCTAACCCATCGTCCTTCTACCCAATTATCTCACTATGAAGCGATTAAATTGTGTTGTCATCCCTGGGTTCGCGCCGATCTGCTGTAGCCCGCCTCTTCAGAGGCGGGGGTTTAGAGCTTACACTTCGACCATTGCCGCCGAGGGCCTAAACCCTCGCCTCTGAAGAGGCGAGCTACAATTCCGGCGGCACAATCCGGGCAAAAGTTTCGGCAGCAGAACAGAATGCTGAAAGCGCCGCCTTATTGAAGCACCTGCGCCAGCTGCCCTGTCGTATGGAGAAGGTCAATCTGCACCTGCTGCCGCGCGTAATTGGCATCCAGGAAAGCCAGCCACTTGTTATTTTCTTCGATGTGCGCGGCTTCCAGGTCTTGCAGACTCCCTCGCCCTTCATCAAACTGAGACTGCAGCACACGAACGTTCTCCTGCGAAAGCTGCAACTCCAGCTTGGCCACTTCGCTGCCCAACTCCGCTTCACGGACAAGCCTCGCCTTGCGACGAACATCGAGCGAAAGTTCGCTGCGCTTCTTTTGCAGGGACAATGTCGCGGCATTTAAATCCGCGCGCGCATAGGCCACAGCCGACGATGTGCGCGAGGCAATGATCGGGATTTGCACCTGCACGCCGAATATGACGTTGTTGCGTTGAAACTTGTTAAAGAATTCAGTGTAATTATTGATTTTGCTGAGCACGTTGTATTGCCCGATCAACGAAACCGACGGCCAGCGCCCTCCCTGTTCGCCCTTCAGCTTAAATTCGCGCGCTCGCAATTCGGCTTGGGCCTGTTTTATCTCCACATTGTTGGTCATGGCATCTGCAACTATGTCCTTAGATGCTTCCACAGCGGCGGCTGGAATTTCCTCGGTAGCTACCTCGATCATTTCGTCGGAGGGCAGTCCCATCAAGTCGCGTAGCTCCCCGGTGAGGGAATCGTCGCGGTCTTCCAACTGAGCAATGCGCTGCTCAATTTGAGCGGTGGTCAGCTGCGCGCGGATCAGGTCGACGGGAAGCTGGCGTCCGGTATTCATTCTTTGACGGGTCGCATCCAGAATTCTCCCGGCGCTGATCCGTTCACCCTGCATTAATTCGAGAGCGTGGCGAACTTTCGCGAGTTCAAGATAATCAAGCGCCGCGCGCGACATCACCGCGTCGCGCACATCATCGATCGACAAGCGCTGCTCTTCGGCTCGCTGCTCGGCCACATGCTGCTCGCCCTTCAAAGGCGGGTTGAAAATTTGCTGGTTATAGGAAAGAGAAAAAATGGCAGGCGCTCCCCCGCCCTCCAGAAGTGGGAAGCCATTGGTATAGGCCACGCCCGTTCCCGTATAAAGGTTGGGAAGAAAAACCGAGCGCGTTACGCCGATCTGACGCTGCATGACGCCGTATTGCAAACGCGCGAGAGCCA
>DATAPT010000458.1:0-4612 GCA_036265065.1 Candidatus Acidiferrales bacterium
GCGCGTTGTCCGTCTCCACATCTCCCGACCAGAGAAATGGATTTGATGTTTTTGGAAACGCTGCGGCCAGAAGCGGCGTTTGCGCTCGATACTCGCGCGCATCGAGCAGCGCAACGGCCCGCTCATGCGAAACGAATCGCCCCGCGATCACCAGTCCAACGCACACGAGCCCAAAGATCGCGCCGCGTTGCCGCCCATGGCGCCTGGGCTTTGAGCCGATTTCATCCAGCACCAGGCGAAACAATTCGGGAATCAGCAAGCCCACAAGAAGGAAAAAAAGAATCCACGAGTCCACGGAATCAGCCAAATCCCATGCGTACCATTTTGCGCTGAATGGCCAGAGCAGTTTCACTCCATAGCCATTAAGCAAATCCAAAAATAAATGCACACCTGCGCCAATCGCAGAAATTCCCAGAGCAGCGAAAATGCCTACCGCGAATTTTGGATATTTTTGGCCGAGCAACCAGGCTGCAGCCGCGACGATTGCAGTGATCGCAAGCGTACCCACGATCGAATGTGTGACGGTTCGGTGGCCGCGCAGAAAATCAGCTGCTCCGCCCAGCCTTGTGACCCAATCCACATCCGCAGCGCATCCGGCGACCAGGAGAATCGGGGTCGCCGCGCGCGTCATTTTATTGAGGCCCGCGCGGCCGAGAGCGATTGAAGTCAGTGCGTGAGTGACGGGTTCCATCGTGTGTGTTTGGCCAGTGCGAGGCAGCGGCGCGCATTTCGTGGCATAGGCTTCAGCCTGTGCGGTTTTAGTCCTTTCATGGACTAACCCCGCACAGGCTAAAGCCTATGCCACTTAAACCGAATGCCGCGGAGATACTACACCTAATCGGGGATGGCCAGGGTAAGGGCGTCGGGAACGATTCGAAATTCTACGGGCAGGCGGCCGGCGGGCTCTCCGTCCACTTGCACATGAACGAGCGATTCCGTGTTCGAAGCGCACTGCAAAGAACTGGTTTTATGGAATTGAACATGGCGGGCGCCGCGCAGCTTCCCGGCCCAAAGGAGCGGCAGGTAGGCGATATAACGCCAGGCGCTGCGAGTGGTGACAAATGCCAGTTCGAATTCCGGCTGCAAGAGGCCGGCTTCTGTCGTGATCTTAAACGGCCCGCCATAATGTTTCGTCCGTCCCACAACGACGAGCGATGCGTCTACATCAATGGCGTTTCCCGCCATCGATGTCCGAAACATGGGGAAGTCATATTTCGAAAGTTGACGAAGGCCCTCTTGCCAGTAAGCGAGAATGCCAGCCTTCAGTTTGATTTCAGGACGGACGGCAGCAACCAGAGCGCCGTCTGCGCCGGCTCCTGCCAGACTCAGAAAATAGCGCGGCTCGCCGCTGGATTCTTCCGGAATGGCCAAGCCGAGAGCAATTCTTCGGTATGGTGCGTTTACGAGACGTTTGGCGGCGCGCGGCAAATTCCAGGGCAGCGAGAGTTCCTTGGCAAGCACATTTGCAGTGCCGGCGGGTAAAACGGCAAGTGGAACCTGGCTGCAGGCCAATCCATTTACGACTTCATTCACCGTGCCGTCACCGCCGCAAACAATCACGAGGTCGCGGGAGGCATCCACTGCGCGGCGTGCCATATGGGTGGCCTCGCCCGGCGCAGTCGTCATCTGCAGTTCAGTTTCGGTCCCTGCGTTCCGAAAAATGCGCCTTGCTTCATCGAGTTGCTTCACACGACGGCCGCCACCGGCGATTGGATTCACGATCAGAACAGCATCCCGAGTTTTCGAGGTCACCTGGTTCGCTCCAATCGCATTTGTAACAGCTTCACGCGTAGACATCGCACACCTACTTACAAGATAACTTGAACGGGGCCGAAAGGTACAGACTGTTTCGGGGGCGGGGGCCGCATTGTATACTGAAAGTTTGATTCCATCGACTTTCTGAGGGTGTATGGCTAAGGGCGCGACGATCAACAAACAAATCGAAAAGCTGCGCGAGGAATTGCGGCGGCACGAATTTTTATATTTTGTGCAGGATGAACCGGAAATTTCGGACATCAAGTTTGACCGCATGATGGCCGAACTCAAAAAGCTTGAAGCCGAGCATCCGGAATTGGTCACGCCGGATTCGCCGACGCAGCGCGTGGGCGGAGCTCCGCGAAAAGGCTTTGAAACGCGCCGGCACTCTCCGCCCATGATGAGCCTGGATAACACGTACTCGACCGAGGAACTGGAAGATTTCGACCGGCGCGTGCGGGAAATTTCAGGGCGCGAAAATATTGGCTATGTGACGGAACACAAATTCGATGGGTTGAGCATTTCGTTGGTCTACGAAGGCGGCGTATTGGCGCGAGGCGTAACGCGCGGCGACGGCACGACGGGCGAAGAAGTGACCGCGAATGTGCGCACGATTCGCTCGATCCCATTGCGCGTGGATCACGAACAACTGAAGAAACTGCACATGCCTTTGGATTTTGAAGTCCGCGGCGAAATTGTCATGCCGCTTCGTGCATTTGAACTCTTGAATGAAAAACAGGAAGAAGAGGGCGGCAAGCGTTTTTCAAATCCCCGCAGCGCGGCAGCGGGCGCCGTGCGCGTGCTCGATCCGGAAATTACTCGATCGAGGCGCCTGGATTTTTACGGATATCTTCTGTTGGCCGGCGGGCGCGTTCCGACGCGATTGCACTCCGAATCGCTGGAGGCCATGCAGAAGCTGCACTTCAAGGTTTCTCCGGATTGGCGAATCTGCCCGTCGCTGGAAGCCGTAAAGAAATTCATCGATAGCTGGGAAGCGCGGCGCGACAAATTGCCGTATGAAATCGACGGCATTGTAATCAAGGTAAATGACACCGGACAGCAGCAGGAACTTGGATCCACGGCCAAGGCACCGCGGTGGGCCGTTGCCTATAAATATCCGGCGCGGCAGGAAACGACGGTAGTGAACGAAGTTCTGTTTAACGTGGGGCGCACGGGAACCCTTACTCCGGTGGCAATGCTTGAGCCTGTGCAAGTGGGCGGCGTTATCGTGTCGCGCTCCACGCTGCACAACATGGACGAAATTGCCAGGCTCGGTCTGCAGGCAGGCGACAGCGTCATCATTGAACGTGCCGGAGAAGTGATTCCACACATTTTGAAAGTTGTGAAGGAAGGGAATCCGCGCCGCGAAATTGTCGTGCCGGAATTTTGTCCCGAATGCCACAGCCGCATTCATAAGGATCCGGAAGAAGTTGCTTACCGCTGCGTGAATGCAAGCTGCCCGGCGAAGCGCAAGCAATCGATTCTGCACTTCGCGGGACGCCACGCGATGAACATTGACGGCCTCGGCGAAAAAATTGTCGACCAGCTGGTCGATAAAGGCATGGTGAAAGATTTTGCGGACCTTTATGAATTGAAGCGCGAGCCCGTCTCGAAGCTCGATCGCATGGCGGAAAAATCCGCGCAGAATCTGTTAGATGAAATTGCGGCAAGCAAATCGACTAGCCTTGCGCGCCTTATTTACGCCTTAGGAATGCGCTTTGTGGGCGAACGCACCGGGCAATTGCTGGCGGAACATTTTTCTTCTCTGCAAAAACTGGCCGATGCGACGGCGGAACAGCTTGAAGAAGTGCCCGAGGTCGGCCCGAAAGTGGCCCACAGCATTGCGGATTTTTTCTCCGAACCCGCCAACCGGAAATTAATTCAGCGCCTGAAAGATGAGGGGCTGACCATGACCGAGAAACGCGCGGCACCGGAAGACACGCGCTTCGCCGGGCTGACATTTGTTTTTACCGGCGCGCTGGCGCGGCGCTCGCGCGATGAGGGCGGAGCGGAAATAGTTCGTCACGGGGGAAAGGTCACTAACTCTGTAAGCAAGCTAACGAGTTATGTAGTCGTGGGGACGGATCCGGGCTCAAAATTTGAAAAAGCGCGGTCGCTGGGCGTGCCAGTTTTGAATGAAGAGGAATTTGATGACCTGCTAAAAGGAAAACGAAAGGTAGAATCCGTTAAGGCTGCGGAACAAAATGGGACGGCGAAGAACACGGGGAAAGCGCGGAAAAAGAAGGCCCCAAGTGATAGGTAAATAAGGGGAAAAGTGTCCTTAATTGGACAGACTGTGTAAAATCTACATTGTAGGATGGGGAAAGCACTCAGTCTGCCAATAGTCTCAGACTCCGTATTTCTTTGTATGAGTGAGACTTAAGAGTACAGTGAAATTTATTCCCAAATTGGTTGACTACGTGCGATAGTTAACTTGAGTCTTGGGAAAACGGAGAATTCCGGCAACGGCTCAAGGGGCCCAAAACTGAGATTCGCAAGGGGAGAATGCACAATGAGTAAGTTAACTTTGTCGGCAACAATTACACTTGCAATAGGTACGATGTTCATCGCGGGTTGCGCGACCAAGAATTATGTCAAGAAGAGCATCACTCCAATTGACCAAAAGGTCGATCAGGTGGATCAGGCTTCTCAGAAACGTGACACATCGCAGGTCTCTGACATTAATAAGACCAATCAGACGGTTGACGAAGACGAAAAGAAGCTGTCCGCCACGGACGAAATTGCCAAGTCGGCAGATGGCACGGCTAAAGGCGCAATGGCCAAGTCGAACCAGAACACCAAAGACATTAACGACCTCCGCGGCGTAATCGCGAACATTGACGATTATAAGCCGGCG
>DATAPT010000459.1:0-4974 GCA_036265065.1 Candidatus Acidiferrales bacterium
ATGAACACGGCGGGGCCTGTGGGCGGCGCAACATTTGATCCCGCGAAAGGTGGCGGGCTTACAGCGCTGCATCTTGAAGATGGCACGAAAGCCTGGTACGCGCCAAGCCATCCGTGCGATCCGCCGCGGCCTGGTTGCAGCCCGGGGCAATCCGCTGCGCTCACGCTGATTCCGGGTGTTGTGTTTTCCCCAGGGCTTGATGGGCACTTGCGCGCGTTCAGCACCGAGGAGGGCGAGATGCTCTGGGATTTCGATACGACTGCGCAAACGTATTCCACTGTGAATGGAGTTGCGGCGAAGGGCGGCTCGATCGATGGCGCAGGGCCTGTGGTTGCAGGGGGAATGGTTTTCGTGAATTCAGGGTATCCGCGTAACGGTGGTATGCCGGGCAATGTGCTGCTGGCGTTTGCGCCGGAAGAGTAACTCCATTTTGTGGCGCGGGGCTTCAGCCTGCGGGGTTTAGCCCTTGCAAGGGCAATAATATACTTGACTAACCATGCGAAGTAGCGTATTCTTCTTGCATGGACACACCAAAGACACTCCAACAAGCAATCCGCTACTTCAGCGATGAGCGAGTCTGCATCGAGACTATCGCCAAGATGCGCTGGCCGAATGGCCCAGTTTGTCCGAAGTGCGGGCACGGCGAGCACTATTATCTTGCCACACAGAAGCGTTGGAAGTGCAAGAAGTGCGCGAAGCAATTCTCTGTCAAGGTGGGAACCATCTTTGAGGATTCGCCAATCTCTTTGGACAAGTGGCTGACCGCGCTCTGGATGCTCGTAAACTGCAAGAACGGCATTAGCTCATACGAAGTGGGCCGCAACCTTGGAATCACACAGAAGTCTGCTTGGTTCGTCCTGCATCGCTTGCGTTTGGCCCTGCAAGAGCAATCACTCGTCAAGATTGGTGGCGAAGGAAAGCCCGTCGAAGTCGATGAGACTTTCATCGGCGGCAAGGCGCGGCACATGCACAAGGCGAAGCGCGCGATCCGCATTACTAGCACAGGG
The DNA here is from genome assembly GCA_036265065.1 of Candidatus Acidiferrales bacterium. Taxonomy (GTDB): domain Bacteria; phylum Acidobacteriota; class Terriglobia; order Acidiferrales; family UBA7541; genus Palsa-360. The sequence goes on from DATAPT010000459.1 coordinate 1,008, forward strand.
ATGAAGGATAAAACTCCCGTGGTCGGAATCTTGGAGCGCGGCGGGAAAGTCCGTACTGCGGTTATCGCTAATCGGCGCAAGAAGGTTTTGCAGACTGAAATTAAGAAAAATGTAAGCGCAGGTTCAATCCTGTTCACCGATTCTTTGCCTTCATACGAAGGGATGCAATCCGAATATGAGCACAAGGTTATCGACCATGCTGTTGCATACGTTGACGGGCAGGTTCACACCAATGGCCTAGAGAACTACTGGTCACTGTTGAAGCGCGGACTCAAGGGAACCTATGTGAGCGTCGAGACTTTCCACCTGTTTCGTTATCTTGACGAGCAATCGTTTAGGTTTAATAATCGCGCTACAAAAGAAAATCCGAAGAATGACGGAGATAGGTTTGACTTAGCCTTATCGCAGATTGCGGGGAAGCGGTTAACCTTTGCTGAGGTAACTGGTAAGGTGGGAGCTGCGGATTAGTAATCCGCTTCGCCTTAAGCGTGGGAAACGGAAGGGGTCTTAGAAACTCTCTTCCGTTTTGCGCTTTTAATTTTTGCTTTAATTTCAGACTGAGAAGCAGACAGAACTTTTTTAAGCGCATCCGAAAACTTCGCGTATTCACCCGACACATTCTCGCCAGAAGGTTTGGGTTGACGCGCCATTCAGAGCACCTCTCAAAAGAGAGGATGCCGTGTCACGTCCCAAAAGTCAATCATCGCGCACCAAAAAACATTTTACTGAATCCATCAACAATATTGGCCACGTGTTGGATGCAATCGAGAAGAACGGGAACGACTGCCATTCCGTCACAAATCATTCCAGTATTTTCGATTTGTACCGCTCGGGCCGTATTCACTTTCACGTTCACTTCTCCAGTTTTACTAATCGCTTTGGACAGGTCAAAACGCATGATTTCTGCGCCATCTTTAGACGCTTTCCAGTTATCAGAAGTAATCTTATGGCTAAATTCCTCTCCGCTGGGAACCTTGACGGTAAATCCAGTGGGCTTAAATTTCGAGGCTGTGACAATCAGCAAGCGATGTTTATCGATGATGTCCAATTGCGAGAGCATCCAGATGACGTCGCTTTCGCCATCGTTCCCAGTAGCATACGGTTGCAATTTCTCGATTTCTGCAAGGGCTGGACCGCTAATGAATGGTTTGATTTTACCTCTGACAGCATTCTTGAATTCTCCAGGTTTCAAATAGACCGGAAACGAAGTCTTACTAGCCGATTTGATGGGTGCTCTGTTCAATATAGCCAACTGAAACACGAGGTGGTCAAGGGCCGATCTAGCATTGTGAACGCAGTCGCCAACGATAAGAGGAATAGTTGGATCGATTGGTGTCGCCTTCGGCAAGGTAACGATCAGTTGTTGCCTATCCGGATGGTACTCATGCCCAGCGGGGGCAGCATCTTTTTCAGGAGCCAACATTTGGCTGATACGCGCGTGAAGGTCATTGAGGTGGTTCTTTGCTCTATCGACCTTAAGCCAAACATCATCAATCGGGTGCGCCATGCACAATAATCTAACATATTTTGGTTAGCGAAGTATATTATTGCCCTTGCAAGGCCTAAATTCCGCAGGCTGAAGCCCGCGCCACAAAAATAGAAAATCGTATTAATCCATATTTACATAACTGATAAATACGTGTATAAATGTATTTTCTGGAGGTGTCCTTGCGTTCCGAAGAATTGCTCAATCCTCGCGATGCCGCGCGTTCGCTGGGGATCAGCTATCCCACGCTGAAGCAGTGGATCTATAAAAAGAAATTGCGAAGCATCCAAACCGCGGGAGGGCATCACCGCATTCCGGCATCGGAAATTGACCGATTTATACCGCGAGCGGAAGAAAAAGATACGCTGGCGGGGCGCCGTAATTTTCGCCGCATCAGCGGGCGCAATCAATTAATTGGCCGAATCCTGGAAGTGCGCTACAGCGGTCTGCTGGCGCAGGTGAAGCTTTCCATTGGAGGCCAACGAATTTCCTCGATCATCACGGCGGATGCCGCGCGCGAAATGCGCCTGGAAAAAGGTCAGACAGCGGCGGCGCTGATCAAATCGACCGAAGTCATGATCGTTCGCGTGTGACGCAAGAGGCTCATCCTTGAAACACACTCGCAAAATATTCGCGTGGCTTGCCGCTGCTGTTTTTCTCGCGCCATTTCTTGCCGCGCGTGCCGGAATCGAATTGGCATTGCCGCGAATTCCCGCGAAGCCGTGCGGCACGGTGACTGTCGCCGCAGCCTCCGATCTGACTTACGCGATGAAAGAAATTGCAGCTCAATATGAAAAGGCTACCGGATGTTCGGTTCAGTTGAGCATGGGCTCATCCGGAAATTTTCTAACGCAAATTGAAAATGGCGCGCCCTTTGACATGTTTTTCTCCGCGGACATTGCCTACCCAAAAAAACTCGAAGCCGAGGGACTTGCCGCGCCCGGAAGCACTTTTTTATACGCAATAGGCAAGATTGTTTTGTGGACTAGAAACGATTCCCGCGTGAATGTTGGCAAAGGCTTTTCCGTTTTGCAGGATTCCACCGTCAATAAAATCGCGATTGCCAATCCGGCGCATGCGCCCTACGGCAGGGCCGCGGAAGAAGCGCTGCGCAAGGCAGGCGTGTACGACAGCGTGAAAAACCGCCTGGTTTTGGGCGAAAACATTTCGCAGGCGGCGGAGTTTGTGGAATCCGGGAATGCCGATGTCGGGATTCTTGCGCTATCGCTGGCGCTTTCTCCCGCAATGAAGGACAATGGCCGCTCCTGGAATATCCCTGAAAATTTATACGCGCCGATTGAGCAGGGCGCGGTCGTTGTGCTGTCTTCAAAAAATCAGCAAGGCGCTAAAAACTTTCTCGATTACATCAAGCTGCCCACGACTGCCGCACTTCTTGCGCGATATGGATTTGCGCCTCCAGCGGATAGTTCGATTGGGGGAAAGCATTGAACTGGCAAGCGGTTTTCCTTTCGCTCAAGCTGGCGATCTGCGTTGCGGGGATTTTGCTCGCCGTGGGCATGCCCATTGCGTACTGGATCACCTTTTCGCAATGGCGATTAAAGTTTTTAGTGGAAGCAATCGTTGCGCTGCCCATTGTGTTGCCTCCGACGGTGCTTGGCTACTACATCCTCGTGGGCCTGGGCCCGCGCCATTTCGCGGGAAAAATCTGGCAATCGTTGTTTGGGCACACGCTGCCGTTTACGTTTGGCGGCTTGCTGATTGCGTCCGTGATTTACAGTTTGCCGTTCGCCGTACAGCCGTTTTCGGCCGGATTTGAAGCGGTGGATCGCCGATTGATCGAAGCGGCCTGGACGCTCGGAGCGTCGCGGTTATCTACTTTTCTCCGTGTGATTCTTCCCCTCTCCGTTGCCGGCGCTGTCACGGGAGTCGTTCTGAGCTTCGCGCATACGATCGGCGAATTCGGCGTGGTGCTGATGGTCGGAGGAAACATCCCTGGAGTGACTCGCACCGTTTCCATCGATATTTACGATCAGGTGCAGGCCGCGAATTACGATGCGGCTGATCAGACGGCTGTGATTCTGCTACTGTTTTCTTTTTTTGTGCTGACTCTGATTTATGGAACAAATCGGCGTGCATTGAGTATGTGGAGAGGTTTTAGGTAGCGCGGGCTTCAGCCCTCGGGGGTTGGTCCTTGCAGGGCCTGGATTCCGCAGTCTGAGGCCCGCGCCACTGAAAGCGAAACATGTCACTGGAAGTTGCGATCGAAAAAAAAGTAGCGGGATTCCATCTCGCCGTTGAATTTGCGACTGATGTGGCGCCGCTCGGCCTGCTCGGGCCGTCGGGTTCCGGCAAGTCCATGACGCTGCGGGCGATCGCTAACCTGCTGCCCGCCGGGGTCACGGTGCTGTCGGGCGCGATCGAGTACCGCGGCGAGAAGCTGCAGAGCATGTCGGTGAAATCCCGCCGCCTTCTGGCCGGCCCGGAAATCGCGATGATCTTCCAGGAACCGATGAGCGCGCT